>JAZNGK010000001.1:0-2127 GCA_045576395.1 Faecousia sp.
CGGTGCTTGCCATTTCCCATGACCGCTATTTTTTGGATGCGGTGGCGCAGCGCGTTATCGAAATTACGGACGGACACGCAGAATTTTATTCCGGAAATTACTCATTTTATATTGAGGAGAAACAGAATCGATTCAACCTGCAACTAAAGCAGTATGAGCAAGAGCAGGCAAAGCTGAAGCAGTTGGGCTATACGGTTGAACGAATGAAGGGCTGGGGCATCAACAACCGAACGCTGTACCGTCGTGCGATGTCCATTCAGCACAGAATGGAACGGATTCGCAAGACAGAGCGCCCCAAAACGGAAAAGACCATGAAGGCAGGCTTCAGTCAAAAGGACTTTGCCGGTGATGTGGTATTCCAAATGAAGAATGTGGAAAAGTCATTCCAACAGCGCACATTGTTTTCGGGCGTGGAATTGAAGGTGGAGGGTGGCGAACGGATTGCCCTGTTGGGCGATAACGGCACAGGAAAATCAACCTTTATCAAATGCCTGTTGGGGGAAGAGCCTTGCAAGGGCAAAATCCAATTTGGACCGACTGTGAAATGGGGTTATTTGCCCCAAATTATGCACTTTGACCATCCGGAGCGCACGCTTTACGACACCATGCTTTATGAAAAAAACTGCACGCCACAGGTGGCGCGCGACCGTTTGGGTGCCTTTATGTTCCAAGGTGAGGATGTGTTCAAAAGTGTGGGCAACCTCTCCGGTGGTGAGCAATCCCGTCTTAGACTCTGTATGCTGATGGACGAGAAAATTAACCTGCTGATTTTGGACGAGCCAACCAATCATCTGGATATTGCCTCGCGTGAGTGGGTGGAGGCGGCAATCGAGGAATTTGAGGGCGTGTTGCTGTTTGTGTCCCATGACCGATACTTCATTGAGAAGTTTGCCGAGCGTATTTGGCTGTTAGAGGACGGTCAAATTCGGGATTTTAAGTGTGATTATCGCAAATATCGCGCGATTTTGGAGCATGAAACAAAGCCCCAAGCGGCTGCAGAGCCGAAATCCAAAAAGGAAAAACCCAAGGGTGGCACAAAGGAAACCGAAAAGCTGATTCGCCGATTGGAACGGGAGATTGAAAAGCAAGAGGCAGTGATTGCCAAGCTGGATGCAGATATTGAAGCTTCCGCAGCAGACTATCAGGAATTGACCCGATTGCTGACAGAAAAGGAATCGGCAGAGGCGATATTATTGGATTTCATGGAGCAGTGGGAAGCTGCCCAAGAGAGTGAAAGATAATAAATAAGGAGTAGATAATATGAGTTCATGTAACGGAAATTGTTCTTCCTGCAGTAGTTCCGACTGTGGGGATAGAAAAAAGGAGAACCTGCTTGCGCAGCTCAATCCGAAGTCCGCAGTTAAAAAGGTGATTGCGGTGGTATCCGGCAAGGGTGGCGTGGGCAAATCCACAGTTACCGCTATGCTGGCGGTTGCCATGGCGCAAAAGGGCAAGCGCGTAGGCGTGTTGGATGCGGATATTACAGGTCCCTCGGCGCCGACTGCTTTTGGTGTTACCGAATGTCAGGGCGCCAACGAGGAAGGGCTGTACCCCGCTATCAGCAAAACCGGTATTCAGGTGATGTCTATCAATCTGCTGTTGGATGATGCGTCTGCACCGGTGGTGTGGCGTGGACCGGTGATTGCCGGCGCGGTGAAGCAGTTTTGGTCCGATGTGATTTGGGAGGATGTGGACTACTTGTTCGTAGATATGCCTCCCGGAACAGGCGATGTACCGCTGACGGTATTTCAAAGCCTGCCTGTCGATGGCATCGTGATTGTTACCAGCCCACAGGACTTGGTGTCTATGATTGTAACGAAGGCTGTGAAGATGGCAAATATGATGCACATTCCTGTTTTGGGTTTTGTGGAGAATTATTCGTATTTGGAATGTCCCGATTGCGGCAAACAAATCAAAGTGTTTGGCGAGAGCAAGCTTGACAAGGTAGCGGCAGAGTTTGACCTGCCCGTTTTGGCAAGACTTCCTATCGACCCCAAGGTGGCGGCTTGCTACGACAACGGACAAATGGAACAGGTGAACACGGACGCGATTGCCGCAGTTGTAAATGCGGTAGAAAGCGTATAAAAAACTTGGGGGACCCCGGGAAGCCGGGGTTTTGTAATCCAT
>JAZNGK010000002.1:0-6747 GCA_045576395.1 Faecousia sp.
AATTTCTTCCGCTTCAGTTTCCGTAATGCCGCACTCGCTTACCAGCAAAGCGCGGACCTTCTCTTCGCCGATCTTATCCAGTTTGTCCACCGTGCGCATAATATCGCCGGACTTCTGGGAAAGACCCAGCATCGCATAAAAGCCGTTCAAAATCTTACGGTTATTCACCCGAATTTGGAATTTTTCCAATCCAAATCCGCGGAATACACGATAGATAATCGCAGGAATCTCCGCCTCGTTCATCACATCCAGCTTGCCATCACCGATGATGTCAATATCCGCTTGGTAGAACTCGCGGAAACGACCGCGCTGTGCCCGTTCACCGCGATAGACCTTGCCGATTTGGTAACGACGGAACGGGAACGCCAGCTCGTTATAATGCAACGCCACATACTTGGCAAGGGGCACCGTCAAATCAAACCGCAACGCCAAATCGCTATCGCCCTTTTGGAAACGGTAAATCTGCTTTTCCGTTTCACCGCCACCTTTTGCCAAGAGGATTTTGGCATCCTCAATCACAGGCGTGTCCAACGGTGCAAAGCCATAGAGGCTATAGGTATCGCGCAGTATCTGCATCATTTTCTCCAGCTTTACCTGCTTTGCCGGTAGCAATTCCATAAAACCGGACAGCGTCCGGGGTGTAATCCGTTCCATATTCCTCTTCCTTTCAAAAAAGCCGTCCAGCCCAAGGCCGGACGGCTGGTCTCTTAATATTTGGATTTATTGTGATACATTTCACGCCAATCAAGGTCGCCGCGTTGCATACCCATAATGAACATTTCCGCACTACCCAAATTGGATGCGATGGGGATATTGTGCCTATCACAATGGCGAATGGTTTCAAGCATCTGCCCGTCGTCCCAAGGGTCAATGGTGTTGGGGTCGGAGAACAGCAGCACCAAGTCAATCTCATTATACGCAATACGCGCATTTATCTGCTGATGCCCACCCTGCTTATGCGACAGCAAAAGCGTAACGGGCAGACCGGTATTGTCTGCAATCAGCCGACCGGTAGACGCAGTGGCGTACAGATTATGCTTTGAAAGCACACTTTTATAAGCGGTACAAAATTGCACCATCAATTCCTTTTTCTTATCATGCGCTAAAAATGCAATATTCATAGGAACACTCCTTCTATCTATAGCTTTACGGGAATGCTCTGCCCCCGAATCCGTTTTGCAATCCGCCGGCAAGCGGCAGCTGCACCCTTTCTTCCATAACCGAGTAATGGCTGACGGAACGCCGCGGCAAGGGTAACATTTTCGTCCTCCGGCACCAAGCCCAGCAAGGGCAAGCCGGATTGGTCCATAATGTCATCTACCGTTACGCCCATCGTGGCAATCATCTTCGGATTCACTCGATTGATTACCATACGTACATTTTTCTTTCCCATGCCTTCCAGCACATCGGAAGCACGCGCGGCATCCCGAATGGCGGCAGGGTCTGCTCCGGTAACCAAAATCACCCTATCGGCAAATCGTGCCGCGAGCTTAAAGCCTGCCTCAATGCCGGCAGGCGCGTCAATCAACACATAAGAAAATTGCGTGCGCGCAGTTTCCAGCATACGGACAAAATCAATCGGGTCAATGTCCTCAACAGGACAATTTACCGGTGCTGTAAGGAAGGAAATATTTTCATATACCGGATGGCGCGTCGCCTGTTGCAACGCATACCCACCGGAGCACACATCCAGAAAGGACAGACCGCCGATTTGACTGATTCCCAAGGCTATGTCCAGATTTCGCAGACCCACATCGCAATCCACGCACAGGACTTTTTCGCCCAGTAATGCCAGCGCCTCGGCAATTCCGGCACACACAGAGGTCTTGCCTGTTCCGCCCTTGCCGGACAAAACAGCAATCAATTCACCCAAGATATGCCCCTCCCTTCCCAATATAGCATAATTATAAATCAAAATTGCACAAAAAGCAAGGTTTTTTCACCGCAAAAACACAGCATATGTATTTAATTTTCATAAAAAAGGGGTGTTTTTTGTAAATTGGGATTTACATTTCTTTTCCAATGTTGTATGATAGCCGCGAACAGAGTAGGAGACCTCGCGTAAAGTGTTGCCAAAATGGGGAGTTGTCTGGCAAACGAAGGACTTGTCCGCGATGAGGTGTTCCGCACCCGCTGCGCATATAGGAAAAACGCCTTATATGTAAGCAACGATACTCGGTCGGGTAAATTGCTTACCCATTGAGTGAACGGTCTGCACTCCCCGTACGCTATGCGTGCGGGGTTTTTGTTTAGACCCGACCTCAGGGTGGCTTGCCCACATATTAAGGAGGTTATTTTTATGTCCAATCAAACACAATTCTCCCACCCCTTTTCCAAAGCCTATTGGAAGACTGCCGCGTCGGAGCTGAAAAGCACCAAAATGCTGGTCATTACCGCCCTGCTCATTGCGTTGCGTGTCGCGCTGAAGCCCCTTGCCATTCCGCTGGGCAATCCCCAGCTGAGTATCCAAACCGCGATGCTGGCAACCGCTTTGGGCGCTATGATTTTCGGACCTGTGGTAGCCATTCCCGCGGCAATCATTTCCGACACCATCGGCTTTATGCTCTTTCCCAACGGAGAGTACTTTCTGCCCTTTGTGCTGACGGAAATTGCAAGTACGGTTATTTACGCCCTGTGCCTGTACCGCACCAAGGTTTCTGCCACGCGGGTAATTTTGGCGCGCTTTTTCATCTGCTTTTTCGTCAATATGATTTTGCAGACTCTCATCATCGCTTGGCAGTATAGCTATATGGGCAATCCCGAAAGTGCCAAAGCCCAAATTCTCGGCATCTTTACGGTATCGCGCCTATTTAAGAATTTGTTCTTCTTCCCCATTGAATCGGTGGTTATGACCCTGTTTTTGAAAGCCCTGGTGCCTGTAACCAACCGCGCTCAGCTTACCTTTGACAAAAGCTTTAACCTCAATTTCAGCAAAAAGCAGATTGCCATTTTGGTATCGCTGGTGCTGGTGGGTGCCATCTCCGCAACAGGCTGGCTGAGCTATCGCTACAACAGCACCTCTCGCAGCGCCGACTATACCGACAAGCAACGGCTGTCCGCCAACCAAAAAATGACCCAGCTGGTGCTGGACAGAACCGACGATTGGGACAGCGAAACCGTCGTATGCGTGGTCGATAGCGCATACCGTCCTCTCTTTGCCGATGTAACGGACTATACGGTGTCGGTATACACATTAGACAAAGAGGCGTTCGCGGCAGGACAAGCCGCGGCAAAGGAAGCCGATGAAACCTACGATATGAATACCCTCTTCGGCTATTCCAAGAGTGGTCCGAAACAGGATAAATACAAATCCCTTTTGAAGGTCGCGGAAGTAACCTTCCAAATGAACGAAAAAACCGACATCGTTGATGCCTTTGCGCTCAAATACCACGAATAGCCTTTGACAACCCCTGTGTTTTGGGGTATAATAAAGAAAAAATCAAAGGAGAATTTCGATGCATATTCATCATGACCATATTGCAGGTGGCGAACACACGCACACCCACGAACACGAACATACCCACGACGGTGTTGCCCATTCCCACGCCCATTCCCACACCCACGCGCACGACCATGTGCACCCCCATGCGCACGATAACCTGCACGGTGAGGGGCACACCCACGACCATTGTCATAGCGATTGCGGCAGTTGCGGTTCCAAGTGTGCGCACACACCGATGGAAGAGCTGATGGCGCTGATGCAGTATATGGTCGGTCATAACGCAAGCCACGCCAAGGAGCTGGCAGATTTGGCTGTCCAATTGGAAAAAGCAGGCAGTCATACCGCCTATGAGCAGGTAATGGCGGCTGTGTCCGACTTTGAAAAGGGCAACCTGCGTCTTTCCACCGTTTTGGCAAGTCTAAAGTAAGAGGTAACCCTATGTGTCTTTCAACTGTCTATAAAAACACCCGCACCGAGGAAAATATTGTTCTCAAGAATGTGATGCGGATTGATTGCAAAGACGGCTGTGTCCTATGCACCGACCTGATGGAGCGCACGGTTGCTATCGAAGGCACGCTGGAAAGCGCCAATTTGGTAGACGGATATGTCGTCGTCAAAGAAAATTAAAACACGGGCGTGTGGTTTTGACCACACGCCCGTTTTATTAGCAGTAGAAATCTTTAATTTTCTTAGCGCGGCTGGGATGGCGCAATTTACGAATTGCCTTGTTTTCAATCTGGCGAATCCGTTCTCTGGTAACGCCAAAAATCTGTCCAACCTCTTCCAAGGTGTGCGTACGACCGTCATACATACCAAACCGCATACGCAGAACATCTGCCTCACGCTCGGTCAGCGTATCCAAAATCTCCTTGAGCGCCTCTGCAAGAAGCGCATTGGAGGTCGCATCCGCAGGACCGGGTGTGCGCTCGTCCTCCACGAAAGAACCGATAGAGGTATCCTCCTCATCACCCACAGGTGTATCCAGGCTCAAGGTATCCGCGGCAGTACGATTCGCCTCGATAATCTTCTCCACAGGCAGACCCAGCTCTGCCGCAATCTCCTCCACAGTCGGCTCACGACCCAACTCCTGTACCAGCTTTCGATTGCAACGGGTTGCCTTGTTGATAACCTCAACCATATGCACCGGCACCCGAATGGTACGGGCTTGATCGGCTATTGCTCTGGTAATGGCCTGCCGAATCCACCAAGTCGCATATGTAGAGAATTTATTTCCCTTTGTCCAATCAAATTTGTCCACCGCACGAATCAGTCCTGTGTTGCCCTCTTGAATCAAATCCAAGATATGCAGACCGCGACCGGAATACTTCTTCGCAATCGAAACCACCAAACGCAGGTTCGCCTCGGTGAGCTTATTTTTGGCATATTGGTTTCCCTCGGACACCATTTTTGCCAATTCCACTTCCTCTTCTGCACTCAACAGCTTAATCTGACCGATTTCCTTCAAATACATGCGAACGGGGTCGTCCAAATTGTACTCAGCAGCCAAATCTACCGGGTCAACCAATTCCTCCTCGTCCACATCAGAGAGGTCTATATCGCCGTCCAAATCATCTATCAAATCAATGGCATCGTCTAAATCCAAATCCTCGCTGACAACTTGAATATTCATAGCCTCAAAGCTGTCGTAAATCTCTTCAATTTTCTCGGGAGTCAAATCCATCTCCTCTAAATGACTACGCAGGTCAGAATCCCGAATCATGCCATCCTTGCGACCTTGTATCATCAGCTTTTGCAAAGCAGCCTGCAGCTCCTCCGGACTTCTGGTTTTTTTTACTGTACTCATAAATACTCCCTCTTTATCGTACTTTCGTGTTTTATTTGCTGTTAGACTATACCTTGATTCTTAGAATTTGACAAGGGCTTTGCAAAAATTTTTCTAAAAAATCATCTTTCGGCGGTTTTTGTCGTGGTAAAGTACAGTATTCCCCACACATATCCAAAACATACTGTTTGCAATTTCAGAAAAACCCGTTATAATAGTAGCAATACTAAAGTGATATTGTTTGCCCTTTCTACATTTAGATTCTTTTTGAGGTGTAACCTATGACAGACCTTTCCAAAATTCGCAATTTTTCCATTATTGCCCACAACGACCATGGCAAATCCACGCTGGCAGACCGTCTGCTGGAGGAATGCTCCGCCATTGACAAACGAGAAATGGAAAACCAAATTTTGGATTCCATGGACTTGGAACGCGAGCGCGGCATTACCATCAAAGCAACTGCCGTTCAGCTGACCTACACCGCTGACGACGGAGAAACCTACGCGCTCAATCTCATTGACACCCCGGGTCATGTGGACTTTAACTATGAAGTATCCCGTTCCCTTGCCGCTTGCGAGGGCGCGGTGTTGGTTGTCGATGCCTCCCAGGGCGTAGAGGCGCAGACCCTTGCCAACACCTTCCTTGCCACCGATGCAGGCTTGGAAGTGCTTCCCGTCATCAACAAAATTGACCTGCCCTCTGCCAGACCCCAAGCGGTCAAACAGGAGATTGAAGATATTATCTGCGTACCTGCGGAAGATGCGCCGGAAATTTCCGCAAAGAACGGCATCAATATCCACTCCGTATTGGAAATGATAGTCCGAGATGTACCTGCCCCCAAGGGCGACCGAAACGCCCCTTTACAAGCGCTGATTTTTGACAGCCAATACGACTCCTATCGGGGCGTCATTGTCTACACCCGTATCAAAGAGGGTACTGTGCGTGCCGGTATGGACATCAAAATGATGGCAACCGGCGCAACTTATAAGGTAGTGGAAGTCGGCACGATGAATCCGCGCGGCCTAACCCCCAGAGATGCTTTGGGTGCAGGCGAAGTAGGCTACATCACCGCCTCTATCAAAACCGTTTCCGACACCCAGGTGGGCGACACCATAACCGCACTTGAAAATCCTGCCACCCAGCCACTCCCCGGCTATCGGCAGGTACAGCCTATGGTCTACTCCGGTGTGTATCCGGCAGACGGGGCAAAGTATCAGGATTTGCGGGAGGCTTTGGAAAAGCTCAAATTAAACGACGCGTCCTTTGTCTACGAGCTCGAAAGCTCGATTGCGCTGGGCTTTGGTTTCCGTTGCGGCTTTTTGGGGCTTTTGCATATGGAAATCATTCAAGAGCGCTTAGAGCGCGAATACAACCTGGATTTAATCACCACCGCGCCCAATGTTTCCTATCGCGTTACCACCCTTGACGGCACCGTAAAAATGGTGGATAACCCCCTCGATTACCCCGATCCCATGGAAATCCAGCTGGCAGAGGAGCCGTTTGTCAAGGTAAACCTTATGGC
>JAZNGK010000003.1:0-1877 GCA_045576395.1 Faecousia sp.
CCCTCGACCAGCACTTCCTCCGCTTGAATTTCAAACGGTTGCTTGCTATCGGGTGTCAGCACCACCGTACCCTTAATCACAAGAGCAGCGCCAATATTGATTTTAGAAATCTCTTGGAAATTGGAAATCGCATCGGTATAGACCACCTGTACGGGGGTAAAATAAGTGCCATCGCCCAGCATAATAAAACCAAACTGCTTGCTGGGCCGACGATTTTTCACCCAACCGCCGATATTGACCGTCTGGTCAGCATACTTCTTCGTGTTCTTAAACAGCTCACGGACAGAAATCAAATCCATAGTGATTACCTCTTTATAAAGCTATAATATAAAGAGTATACGCCAAAAAGGAAAATTTTACAAGTGCTTTCTGCAATTTAATTCAGTAAAAACACGCCTAAGTTCAAATAACCGGCAAATGTAACCCACAAAAGATACGGAATAAGCAAATCTCCTGCGGTTTCATCTATCTTCGAAAACATTCGAATCGTAATAAAAATAGCGACCCACAGCGCAAGCAGAAGAAGAAAGGCAGTTAAATACATCTGCCCACCAAAAAACACCAACGGCCATAGGAAATTCAAAAACAGCTGTACGCCATAGGCAGTCAGCGCCCGTTTGGTCTGCGGACTGCCCGATACCCATATGCGATAAGAAGCCTCTCCCATCAGCAGATACAAAATCGTCCACACAACGGGAAACACCCAAGCCGGTGGCGATAACGGCGGCTGATTAAGTACCCTGTAATTTCCCATACCGCCGGACAGCAAAGATGCAAGACCCCCAACCGCCAACGGAATTGCCCAGCTTATCAATCGTTTTTTCAAATTATGATTCATCGTAATCCCTCCTAAGTATATAATGTAGACAAGGTTTCATAGGATTCTCCATCGAATTTCCTGTTGCCAAAAGAAAAAAGATAGCGTACAATACATAAAAACAGCAGGAGGAGAAATGGCTATGGCAAATTGCAACGAATGTACGGGCGGATGCTGTAACGGTTGTACCGGCTGTGCCAAATCGTTGACTCTCACCGCAGGGGAAATCCACCTGCTTTCCGCCTTGGGGCAGTATTCCTTCCTGCCGGTGGCTCGAAAAAGAGATGATATGACCCCCGTTTACAGGGAAGATGCCGCCTATTCCCAAACGGAATACAGCACAATTATCCGGCTTTTGGAAGACAAGCACCTGATATATTTGGATTATACGCCCCTTTCGGGGGCATATATGGGACTATATGCCGATTGCCCCGTCCACGGCAGTATGGGGCTGACCCAACGCGGTCAGCAGGTATTGCAGCTGCTGGAAATACAGGGAGCAGAAGAATAACGGACAATTATACACTTATGTGGGTGATGAAAATGAACTTACGAATTCGGGATTTACGGGAAGACAACGACCTAAAGCAAAAACAGCTTGCGGAACTCTTGTTGTGCGACCAATCCCTTTACTCCAAATATGAACGCAACGAAAGACCCCTGCCTTTGGAATACGCCTGTAAGCTGGCAGATTATTACGGTGTCAGCGTAGACTACCTGCTGGGCAGAACAAACATCAAAACCCCATATCCCAAAAAATAACAAAAATCCACACAAACAAAAAGACAGCGTGTTGCTTGCGCAACACGCTGTCTTCATTTTATATCACAATTATGCCTTTTCCAAAGCCAAGGTTCTGGTGGTCAAATCACAGACCTCCGCAGGTCCGAAGTACTGAATCGCGCCGGGATAGACATAGCAGGTTTCCTCCGCCCATGTATCTCTGTTTGCCTCGAAGATCTTGTAGGGTGCGCCATCTAAGTCCTCAAGCGCCTTGCGAATATCGGGCTTGTCGTGGCCATGTCTTCTCTCCATATTCATCATCTTGGTAATGGGCATA
>JAZNGK010000004.1:0-14753 GCA_045576395.1 Faecousia sp.
GTTGTCTTCCTAAGACCGCTTGGCCTCCGACTTGAGGAAGTTATGGACAATCACACCGCCGTAATTATTGCGGACAATTCAGAAGAATTTTGCAGCAGCCTTACCGCCGCCCTACATCGAACAGACCGCTTTCAGGTTCTGGACACAGCCAGCGATGGAGAGCGCGCCATCAAGCTGGTGTCGGAACGCAAGCCGGACATTCTTGTGCTGGATATGATGCTGGCAAAAAAGGACGGCATCAGCGTTCTGAAAGCCATCAGCGCCATGGAGCGCAAACCCACCGTACTTGCTACATCCGGTTTTATCACCGACTATGTGGCATCTGCCGCCGCCAATTTGGGCGTTCGGTATCTGATGCTGAAGCCCTGTGATATGCGCGCATTGGTAGAACGGTTGGAGGAGATTCGTGGCGGGGAGAGTCTGCGGATGCCTGCAAGCCGTCATACCGGTCAGCAAAACATTGAAACGATGGTTACCAATATCATTCACGAAATCGGCGTTCCTGCCCACATCAAGGGCTATCAGTACCTGCGCGAGGCAATCATTATTGCCGTTGAAGATATGGATGTGATAAATGCCATTACCAAAATCCTCTATCCCCAAGTGGCAAAAACCTTCCAAACCACCCCGTCGCGCGTAGAACGCGCCATTCGTCACGCCATCGAGGTTGCGTGGGACAGAGGCGATTTGGATACCTTGCAGAGATTTTTCGGCTATACGGTCAGCAATACAAAAGGCAAACCCACGAATTCCGAATTTATCGCTCTCATTGCAGACAAGCTCCAACTGCAAATGAAAACCGCAGGCGTTGCTTTTTGACTTTATCGCACCCTTGCCCTGCGTTTTTATTGACAGTATTCAAAATTTCTCCTATAATGACCATAGAAATCAAAAAGGAGTTTTTTGTATATGGAAAACGAAGAAATTTTACAGGAGGAAGAATCCTCCATTCTCACCCTCACCGATGAAAACGGTGAAGACATCAATTTTGAATACTTGGATTGCATCGTCTATGAGAACACCGAATATCTAATCTTAATGCCCGAGGACACCGACGAAGTCGTCATTTTGGAAGTACAACCCGTCGATGAAGAAAACGAAAACTATTTGGCTGTGGAAAACGAAGACATTCTAAATGCCGTTTTCGAGATTTTCAAGGAGCGCTACAAGGACGTTCTGCAGTTTGAAGATTAAATAAAGCCCCACCCTTCCGGGTGGGGTTTTGTTATCCAAATAACCGTTTGTCCAAATTGCGAACACGAATGGCATAGTAAAGTGCCGTTCCCAGCGTCAACAGCACCGCCACCTCGCCAATGGCAACATATAAGGCATTCAGCCAAAAGCCGCCACCGATATACACACTAAGCTCCCAGCCCACAAGCAGCGCATTGCTCACCGCAGGCAGTAGCATCGCAAACAGCGGATACCCCCTCACCGACGCCTTCCGCAAAGCGTACATACCGGCCGTTGCCAAGCAGGTTGCCAAGCTACCCACCAAAAAATCCAACGGCAACGCGCCTGCAAAGCTAAGGTTAAACAGCAGACACCCCAAGGTAAGCCCGGGGATGGCGGCCGGTGTAAACAACGCAAGCACGCAAAGTGCCTCCGATGCCCGAAACTGAATCGCAAAGGATGCCGAGTTGGGAATTAAAAAATTCTGCAAATAGGTAAGCGCCACATAAAGCGCGCCAAGCAACGCGCCATGGGCAAGAAAGCGGCTGTTCTTTTTCATAATGCCTCCAAAAAACAAAAACGGGCACAGCCGTACCCATAAACAAAAAATGCGCGCAAAGCGCCCATCTGATTCCCTAGTTTTGTTTACCGACAGGATGGTTACGAACTGTCCTATGTAATTTTTCTTAGTATACCCCGTTTTTTCTTTTCTGTCAAGAATGTGAATTTTCTGTAACCCATCTTGCACTTTTCATTCCCCATGCTATAATGAATATTAAGTATAGTGCAGTTAGGTGATGCTTATGAAAAAAATGTTATTCATCCTAAACCCCTGTGCCGGTATGCGAAAGGCAAACAAGATGCTTGTGGACATTCTCTCGGTCTTCAACCGCGCAGACTACACTGTGCAGGTGCATATTACTGCCGGACCGCAGGATGCCACTTCCGCAGTAAAGCGCTTTGCGCCCGATGCCGATTTGGTAGTTTGCTGTGGCGGAGACGGCACCTTTAACGAAACCATTACCGGTATATTAGATGCCAAGCTGGACTTGCCGATTGGCTATATCCCCACCGGCTCGACCAACGACTTTGCAAGTTCTCTCAAGCTCCCGGCAGACCCGATTGCCGCTGCTCGTCAGATTGTATCCGGCACACCCAAAACCTATGATGTGGGGCAATTCGGCAATCGCTATTTCTCCTATGTGGCGTCCTTCGGCGCCTTTACCAAAGCCAGCTACACCACACCGCAGACTGTCAAAAACGCCTTGGGGCACACCGCTTATATGCTTGAGAGTATTCGAGAGCTGTCTCAAATTCGCAAAGCCCCTGTGCGTATGGAGCTGGACGGAGAAACGCTGGAAGACGACTACCTGTTCGGTGCTGTGTGCAATTCCACCAGCGTAGGCGGTATCCTCACGCTGGACCCCAATCAAGTGGATATGTGCGATGGAATGTTTGAAGTTCTCTTGGTGCGTGCACCGCGGGATTTAGCAGAGATTGCCGAATGTATCGGCGCGGTGCAAAAACAGCAGTACAACTGCCGTATGATGACCTTCCGAAGCGCCAAAGAGGTCAAAATCTATGCCGATGAAAATATGCTGTGGACATTGGACGGTGAAAAAGAGGCAGGTCATCGTGCCGTTACCGTTACCAACCTGCACCACGCCATTCGGCTGATAAAGTAAGGAGAAGCCTATGGTCAATTCCACGCTTTGCTATATCACCCGTGGCGACGATGTGCTGATGCTCCACCGAAACAAAAAGAAAAACGATGTCAATCACGACAAATGGATTGGCATCGGTGGCAAATTTGAACCGAACGAAACCCCCGATGAGTGCCTTTTGCGAGAGGCAAAGGAAGAAACCGGCCTAACCTTAACCGGCTGGAAATGCCGCGGTGTGGTAACCTTTCTAACCAACGGACCTTGGGACGGGGAATATATGTACCTGTTCACGGCCGACCGCTTTGAGGGTGAATTAAAAGAATGTGAGGAAGGCGAATTGCGCTGGGTCAGCCGCGCATTTTTAGACAGTCTGCCGACTTGGGAAGGCGATAAGATTTTCCTGGACTTACTGTGGCAGGACGCCCCGTTCTTCCTGCTCAAGCTCCGCTACGAGGGCGACACCTTGGCAGAAGCCGTTCTGGACGGCAAAAAAATCAAATAAAAGAGGAGAGCCGAAGCTCTCCTCTTTTATTATGTTCAAGATTACTCTTCCTTGCCTTTAGCAAGAATGGTGTTGGCCAGGATGCCCAGAATCAGAGCACAGGCGATGGTAGTCAGAGTTACCTCGCCGTTGGCGCCAAAGGAGACGCTCAGACCGCCGATGCCGGGGATCAGAATGGAGGCAACCACGAACAGGTTCTTGCTGGCATTCAGGTCAACCCTCTGAATCATCTTCAGACCGGAAACAGCGATGAAACCGTACAAAGCCACACAAACACCGCCCATGACACAGTTGGGAATGGAGGAAAGGAACGTAACGAAGGGGCCGAAGAAGGAGATTACAATACTCATAATGGCAGCGGTGGTAACAGTAATAACGGAAGCATTACGGGTAATCGCAACACAGCCAACAGACTCGCCGTAGGTGGTGTTGGGGCAGCCACCGAAGAAAGCACCTACAAAGGAGCCAACGCCGTCGCCCAGCAGAGTACGGTGCAGACCGGGCTCTTCCAACAGATCCTGACCAATGATGGAGGACAGATTCTTGTGGTCCGCAATATGCTCAGCAAACACAACGAATGCAACAGGAACATAAGCCACAGCCAGAGTAGCGATGAACGCACCGTCGATTTCCTTAACGCCCTTCATAGCTTCCAGGAAGGTGAAGTCAGGCACTGCGAAAATAGCCATTTCCTTGAAGGCTGCGAAGTTAATCAGTTGCAGAGCAATGTTGTCGGTAGCGATACCGATAACGGTGAAGATAGTAGCAACAATGTAGCCAACCATGATGCCCAAAACGAAGGGGATCAGCTTTGCCATCCTCTTGCCGTAAACGGAGAAACAGAAGATTGCAAACAGGGTGATAATACCGGTAACCAAAGCAACATAGGGGCTGGCAGCGGAAACGCCGTCTACCATAACCTTACCGACCTTCAGGTCATTCACAGCATTGACAGCCAGAGAAAGACCGATCAAAGCAACAGTGGGTCCGATAACCACAGGAGGCATCAGCTTGTTGATCCACTTCACACCAACCAGCTTAACCACGATTGCAATAACAACATATACAAGACCTGCAAATGCAGCGCCCACAATCAGACCTACGTAACCGGCAGAAACGGAAGCTGCGCCGCCGAATGCTGCGAACATGGAGCCGATGAAAGCAAAGGAAGAACCCAGAAACACGGGGCTCTTAAACTTGGTGAACAGCTGGTAAACAAGAGTACCAACGCCTGCACCAAACAACGCTGCAGACTGGCTCATGCCGTTACCGATGATGGCGGGAACCAGAATGGTAGCTGCCAGGATTGCCAGAACCTGCTGCAACGCGAAGACCAGCATCTGGCCAAACTTGGGTTTGTCTTTAATGCCGTAGATCAAATTCATACAAATACCTCCTGTATTTCTTTTCTGAAATTTGAGCCTGAAAAAAAGAGAAAATGTTCTTGCAATGCAATAAAACATTCTCTCCTCTCTCCAACCATATTTCTGTTAAAAGTATACCTCTTTTTTTGCCAAAATGCAAGAAAAATTTACAAAAATGCACAAAAAACAAGGCTCCGTTTTCGGAGCCTTGTTGATATCTTATCGACTTCCCTTGTCGTAGGGAATACCCTCTGCCTTGGGGGCGCGTGATTTCTTGGAAGTGAACGCCAAAACGACCAGCGTAATCAGATACGGGAGCATCCGATACAGGTGGGAGCTGATGCCGATTTCCGCAAGCATAAACACGCCATCGCCATTGATGTCGATACTGCCGTAACCGGCCGCAATACACTTAAACAAGCCGAACAACAACGCGCCGAGGGCAATATTCAAGGGCTTCCAATTACCGAAAATCATAACCGCCAAAGCCAAGAAGCCAAAGCCTGCCACATCACCGTTGGCGGTGCAGTTGGTTGCGGTGAGGGCGTAGGTGAAGCCACCCATACCTGCCAGCGCACCGGAAATGGTGGTGCCGGCATAACGCATTTTATACACATTGATGCCCAGCGAATCTGCCGCTTGGGGATTCTCACCGCAGGCACGCAAACGCAGGCCGAACTTGGTAAAGTAAAGCACCACCGACAGCAGGACAAACACCAGCACGCAAACATAGGTTGCCAAATAGACCTTATTTAGGAAGGTTTCCGCCAAAAAGCCCCATTGTGTATTCTTGTCCACACCGAAGGTCGCCTTTTTAATCATAAACCAGGAGGCGGCGTCGCCGGTCTGCATTTGCAGGGTGTTCTGGTTTGCCAAAATCCGCACCAAAAACAGCACCAGCGCAGGCGCCAGCAGGTTCAGCGCGGTACCGCCGATGGTTTGGTCTGCCCTTAGATTCACTGCGGCAAAGGACAAAAGCAAGGAGAACAGCGCGCCGAACAGTGCCGACACCGCCATAGTCGCCAGCTCCAAGCCTTGCAGTGTCCAAAAGTTACCCATACGGGCCGCATCCATAAACACATCCAAGTCCTGCATCAGCCTGACAAAGTACACACCCACAAAGGCACCCATAATCATAATGCCTTCCAAAGCCAAGTTGATAATACCGCTACGCTCGGCAAAGACACCTGCCAATGCCACAATCATCAAAGGAATGGCAAACAACAATGTTTGTTGAATCACAAAGGTCATAGTGCCTTGCCTCCTTTCTTTGCCTTCTTTTTGCCCAGCCACATTTGAATAACCAAGCTAAAGGCACTCAAATACACAATCACCGCAATCACCACATCGGTGATATATTCATTGTAGGCGGTGAGGTTGGTCAGCTGTTGACCGACAATATCCAGCATCGCCATAAAGATGCCGGAGAAGACCACCGCGACGGGGTGATTGAGCGCAAGCAACGCAACCGGAATACCGTTAAAGCCGATAGCAGGTAGTGCTTGATAGGTAATCCAATAGAATTCCGTATTGCCCGAGAGCCAATAAAGCGCCGCACCGCCACCTGCCAGCGCACCGGAAATTGCCATACTCAGCACGATATTCCGCTTGTCTTGAATACCGGCATACCGCGCGGCATGGCGGTTGGCGCCGCAGGCTTTCATCTGATAACCCAAGGTGGTCTTGTTCATAATGATATACACCGCAACCGCGATGAGAATCGCCACCAAAATACCACCGTTAACCTGTGAATTCGGGAACAGCTTATGAAGCCCCATTTTAGAGGTTGCCACATTGTTAAAGGTCGTCTTGTAAATATAGCCGGTTTTCGTACCCTCTGTAACATTTTTCAGGTTACTCAAGTCAAATACCCAAGTTACCAAATTCGCGGCTATCCAGTTGGTCATAATACAGGCAATTACCTCGTTAATATTGAGAAATGCCTTTAGTAAACCGGGGATTGCGCCCCAAATGCCACCGGCAAGCATACCGCCCAAGAAGGCAAGGAGCCAAATAATCGCAGGCGAAACCGTTTCGGACGGGATTTTAAGCGCAATCACCAGCGTTGCCAGCGTACCCATAAGGTACTGACCGGGCGCACCGATATTAAACAGACCCGTCTTGAATGCCACCGCAACGGAAAGACCCGTCATAATTAACGGTGTTGCACGGAAGAGCATATTGCCCCAAGAGGTCGGATTGAAACCCCAAGTCAACGCGCCTGCTTCCCGACCTGTGGAGAACAGGCCGAAGAAGATAATCCGTATACCGTCCCAAATGCCGGTAATGCCGATATTCCACTTACTCAAGCCCACGATGACTGCCACCACAGCGCCCACACCGAGGCCTATCAAAATGGACAGCAAAGAGGCAAATACCTTGCGACTGCCATCGCTGTCTAACAGCGTTTTGCACTTATTTCTCATAGGTCGTACCTCCTTCCGCTTTCTTGGCGCCTGCCATATACAGACCCAGCTCCTGCACGGAGGTGGTTTTGGGGTCAAGCTCACCCACAATTTCTCCCTCGTACATCACAAGTATCCTGTCGGACAGGTTCATAACCTCATCAAGCTCCAGGCTCACCAGCAGCACTGCCTTGCCTGCATCGCGTTGGGCAACCAATTCCTTGTGGATATGCTCAATGGCACCCACATCCAAGCCACGGGTCGGCTGAACCGCAACGACAAGCGGCTTATCTCTATCCATTTCACGGGCGATAATGGCCTTTTGCTGATTACCGCCGGACATACTCCGCGATACGGTTATCGGACCTTGACCGGAACGCACATCGTACTGCTCAATTAAAGCGTCTGCATACGCACGCACCGCATCGTCCTTGATAAAGCCCAGCCTTTGGAAACGGGAATCTCGGAAGCTCTGCAACACCAAATTCTGCTCCAAGGTAAAGTCCAGCACCAAGCCGTGCTTGTGCCTGTCCTCGGGAATGTGGCTCATACCTGCATCGCTACGGTAACGAATCGAGCCACGGCTGATATTCTTGCCACACAGCCGCACGACACCGCCATTGGCTTTTTCCAAGCCTGTCAAGCCGTATATCAGCTCGGTTTGTCCGTTTCCGTCGATACCGGCAATACACACAATCTCACCGGCACGCACTTGGAAGGACACATCCTTCACCGCATTGTTCTTGTGAAGCTTAGACGGAACAGTCAGATGCGAAACATCCAATACAACATCACCGGGTTTGGCGTCATCTTTTTCCACCTGCAATTGCACAGGACGACCCACCATCATATTGGAAAGCTCCTGCTTGGTGGTTTTTTCAATCTCCACCGTACCGATGCACTTGCCCTTCCGCAAGACCGTACAGCGGTCGGCAACCGCCATAATCTCGTTGAGCTTGTGGGTAATAAAGAGAATGGACTTGCCCTCATTGGCAAAGCCACGCATGGTTGCCATCAGCTCATCAATCTCTTGCGGTGTCAGCACAGCGGTCGGCTCGTCGAAAATGAGGATTTCATTGTCCCGATAGAGCATCTTGAGAATTTCCACCCGTTGTTGCATACCAACGGTAATATCCTCGACCTTGGCATTCAGGTCCACCTTCAAACCATACTGCTCGGACAGCGCCTCCACCTTTTTTCGTGCCTCCTGCTTTTGCAGGAAGCCCAAACGGGTATCCTCGGCGCCCAAAATGATGTTATCGAGAACCGTAAACACATCAATGAGCTTAAAATGCTGGTGGACCATACCGATATTCAAGGCTGTAGCATCGTTGGGATTTTGAATGGTTACAACCTCACCGTTTTTCTTAATGACACCCTGCTCCGGCTGATATAAGCCAAATAGAACCGACATCAGTGTGGACTTGCCTGCACCGTTTTCACCCAACAGCGCGTGGATTTCTCCACTTTTGAGCTGTAAGGTAATGTCGTCATTAGCTACAATTCCGGGGAACTCTTTTCTGATGTTCAGCATTTCAATAATATATTTTTGCTCCATATTGCCTATGCCCCTTCCCGTAAATTTCCAAATTCTATACAGTAATTATACTGATTTTAACCAATAATTGCAAGAAAAATCTATTTTCATGAACATTTACCGAAATCACCCTGTTCCGACACGCTTTGACAAAGCCTGCCTGTGCAAAAAATGCTGGACAGAATCGAAATCTGTTGTTATAATGACAAAAGTAGTTATGTATACCAACAGAAATCTACCAAAAGGAGGCGTTTGTATGAAATGTCCGTTTTGTGGCGACCAAGAGAGCAAGGTTGTGGACTCCCGTCATTCCGAGGACGGCCAGAGTATCCGCAGACGCAGAGAATGTCTAAATTGCCAGCGTCGCTTCACCACCTATGAAGTGGTGGAAAGTCTGCCCATTATTGTTGTAAAACGGGACGGCTCCCGTCAAGCCTTTGACCGCAATAAGATTCTCAACTCCATGGTCCGGGCCTTTGACAAACGGCAGGTGGATGTCGCGGATTTGGACCGCATCACCACAGAAATTGAGCAATCCATTCAAAACACGCTGGAGCGCGAAATCAGCACCGATGCCATCGGTCAAATGGTTATGGAACGCATCAAGCCCTTGGACGAGGTTGCCTATATCCGTTTCGCCTCTGTCTACCGTCGATTCCAAGATGTGCGTAGCTTTATTCACGAAATTGAAATGTTCCTGGAAGAGAAATAAGGAGTTCCCCCTATGGATATCATTACAAAGCTGTTTGACATGGACCTGTCAAAGATAGTCCCGGATATGCCTGTATTTTTAGGCTTTGTTCGTGGTCTGCTGGTCCTTGCGGTGCTTTTAGGTCCGATTCTTCTGCTGACCTATGGCGCGCTGTACCTCTTTAAGCCCACACCGGAAGCCAACTACAAATTTGGCTTCCGTACCTACTTCGGTATGGGCAGTATTGAGGCTTGGCAGTTCTCCCAACGGATTGCCGGACTGATTTTTGGCGGATTGGGCGCTGTCCTGCTGCTTATCATGTTCATTGTTGTTTTGTTCTTTGGCGGAAAGGATTTGTTCCGAATTGCCACCACCGCCATCATCTGTCTTGTGTGCCAACTGATTTTGGTACTGCTTGCACGCTTGGCCACCGCCATTCTTGCCGGAATGTATTTTGACAAAAACGGCAACCGTCGTAAATAACAAAATCCCGAATGCCTAAACATTCGGGATTCTTTTTATACTTGTTGCCACAGCCAGGGGAGCTGTGTTTCAAAGCAACCGCCAAAGGGGGTAACCTCCGGTGTCGCGTCCAACACCCGTTCCACAAATTCTCCTGCCAGCTGACCTGCCTGCATTGGGTCGCAACCCAACAAATACGCCCCTGCAAACACCGCGCTAAACATATCCCCCGTACCGTGGAGGGACTTGTCCCGACGGTCTGCCCGATAGGAAAACATTCCGTCTTCCCGTTGGATTCCCACAAAGCCCGTCTGTTCGGGTGCAGGCGTAACGCCTGTAATGACCACCGTTTGGGTCTTTTTTCGGCAAAGCATTTCCAGCATCATGCGCAAATAATGCCCGTCTGTCTGTTCTTGGTAGGGGACGCCTGTGAGCATAGATGCCTCGGTTACATTCGGAAGCACCACCTCCGAAACCGATGCCAAATCCCGCATCGCCTCCACATGGTCTTGCGTAATGCCGTGATACAGCTTCCCCTTATCACCCATCGCAGGGTCCAAAATCACAGGACAATCAAAAGCTGTAGTTGCCGTAAATACCGCTTCAGCCTGTATCGGGTCGGACAAGTATCCCACGAGCATTGCGTCAAAGGACGCGCCCACCGACAGCCAATGCCGACAAATCGGGTCCATATCCGCTGTCAACGACCGTATATGAGGCTTGGGAAAGCCCGTATGGGTAGACAGAATTGCCGTCGGCAACACCGCGCATTGGATGCCCATAGCCGACAGAATCGGCTGTGCCACCGTTAGGCTGCACCGTCCTACACAGGACAAATCCTGAATGGTGAGAATCCGTTTCATACATTACTCCTGTCCGGCGCGTTTTTTCATCAATTCACGCATACGCTGACTGTGGTCAAGTGTGCGTTTGCGAATCCGCAAAGACTTGGGTGTGCACTCCAGCAACTCATCATCTGCCAAAAACTCCAGGCATTGCTCCAAGGAGTAATTTCTGGGCGTTACCAACCGCAACGCCTCGTCCGAGCCGGAGGCGCGCATATTGGTCAGCTGTTTTTTCTTGCACACATTGACAGTCATATCCTCGTTTCGACTGCAAATACCAACCACCATACCGGCATAAACCGGTGTGCCGGGTCCGATAAACAAGGCACCGCGCTCCTGCGCGGCATGCAGACCGTAGGTTACGGCCTCGCCGGACTCGAAGGAAATCAGCGAGCCTGTCAATCTACGCTCAATTTCACCCTTCATCGGTGCGTAATTTTCCAGCACAGAGGACATAATGCCCTCACCGCGCGTATCGGTCAAGAACTCACTGCGATAGCCAAACAAGCCTCTCGACGGCACCAAAAATTCCAAACGGTAGCGATTGCCCATAGGCGTCATAGACAGCAAATCACCCTTGCGACGACCCATTTTTTCAATCACAGTACCCATACACTCCTCGGGTACATCCGCCACCATACGCTCAATCGGCTCGCACAGCTTGCCGTCAATCTCCTTGGTGAGCACTCTGGGGGTGGACACAGAAAATTCATACCCCTCACGGCGCATCGTTTCCATCAAAATCGACAGATGCATCTCACCGCGACCTGCTACATTAAACGCATCGCTCCCCTGCTCGGTTACATGCAGGGAAACATCCTTGAGAAGCTCCTTGTCCAATCTGTCCCGCAAATTACGCGAGGTAACAAACTTGCCCTCCCGTCCTGCAAAGGGAGAGTCATTCACCGCAAAGGTCATTTCAATAGTCGGGTCGGAAATCTTCACAAAGGGCAGCGGCTCAATGGCATCAGGCGCGCACAGCGTTCTGCCGATGGTAATATTCGCCATACCGGACAGCGCCACAATCTCACCGGCAAAAGCCTCTTGCACCGGTGCTTTGCCTAAGCCGTCGTAGGTGTAAAGCGCAACGACCTTGCCCTTTTGCTTGATCTCTTGATTGTGGTAATCGGCAATCACCACCTCTTGATTCACGGCAATGGTACCGCGCTCCACGCGACCAACCGCAATCCGACCCACATACTCATTATAATCAATAGCAGAAACAAGCAGTTGAAGCGGGGCATTCTTATCCCCCTCGGGGGCAGGTACATAGTTAACGACGGTTTCAAACAAGGGGATTAAATCCGTACCCATTTCATCAGGGCTATAACTTGCTGTACCTTGTCTGCCGGAGCAAAAAACGGTGGGCGAATTAAACTGCTCGTCGGTCGCATCCAGCTCCAGCAAAAGCTCCAGCACCTCGTCCACCACCTCATGGACGCGGGCATCGGGCTTGTCCACCTTATTCACAGCCACAATCACCTTATGACCCAGCTCCAACGCCTTACCCAACACAAATCGGGTCTGCGGCATAGGACCTTCGGCGGCATCTACCAGCAAAATAACACCGTTCACCATTTTCAGGATTCTCTCCACCTCACCGCCAAAATCGGCGTGTCCCGGTGTATCAACGATGTTGATTTTATAATCCTTATACTGTACGGAGGTGTTCTTTGCCAAGATGGTAATGCCACGCTCGCGTTCCAAATCACCCGAGTCCATCACGCGGTCTTGGGTTGCTTGATTTTCCCGATAAATACCGCCCTGTTTCAGCAGTTCGTCCACCAATGTGGTTTTACCGTGGTCAACGTGGGCAATAATTGCAATATTACGAATTTTTTCCTGATTTGCCATACCTTTGGCTCCTTCTTTCTGCATAAATATAAAACGCCATGTCTTCCTAATTATAGACTATACCACTTCCCCAAAAAATTTGCAATAAAATTGGCAATATTTTACGAAAATTCACTTTTCTTAGCCCTTGACCGTCCGTTTGGGGTGTGGTATGATAAAAGACACATTATATACTTTTTGATATCCAGGAGGTAATACCCATGGCGCATTATTATCCCGAGCCCAGCCACACCTTCAGCGAATATCTGCTGATTCCCGGCTACACTTCTGAAGATTGCATTCCCAATAACGTTTCCTTGCGCACACCCTTGACCAAGTATCGCAAGGGCGTGGAAGAGCCGGCTATCTCTTTGAATATTCCCATGACTTCTGCCATTATGCAGTCGGTTTCCAATGATTCCTTGGCAATCGCTTTGGCAAAGGAAGGCGGTTTGAGCTTTATCTTCGGCTCGCAGTCTATCCAATCCCAAGCGGAAATGGTGGCTAAGGTAAAGGGCCACAAGGCAGGCTTTGTGGTTTCTGCCTCCAATCTGACACCGAATGCAACGCTGGCAGATGTGTTAGAGCTGAAAGAAAAGAACGGTTTCTCCACCGTTGCCATTACCCACGACGGTACAGCCACAGGCAAGCTCTTGGGTATCGTTACAAGCCGTGATTACCGCATCTCCCGTATGGATGTTTCCGAACAGGTCAGTACCTTTATGACTCCGCGGGAAAATTTGGTGGTTGCCCCTGCGGACACCACTTTGAAAGCCGCCAACGACATCATTTGGGAACACAAACTCAACAGCCTGCCCATCGTGGACGAAAACGACCATCTGATGTACTTCGTTTTCCGCAAGGACTACGCTTCCCACAAGGCCAACCCCCAAGAACTGCTGGATGATAAAAAGCGGTATTTGGTGGGTGCAGGCATCAACACACGCGACTATGCCGAGCGCGTACCTGCTCTGCTGGAAGCAGGCGCAGACTGCCTGTGCATTGACTCCTCCGAGGGCTACTCCTGCTGGCAGGCGAACACCATCAAGTGGGTTCGTGAGCACTATGGCGAAAGCGTGAAAATCGGCGCAGGTAATGTTGTTGACAAAGACGGCTTTTTATTCCTCGCCAAGGCAGGTGCCGTTTTTGTGAAGGTCGGCATCGGCGGCGGCTCTATCTGCATCACCCGTGAAACCAAGGGCATCGGTCGCGGACAGGCTACCGCACTCATTGAGGTATCTGCCGCACGCGATGAATATTTTAAGGAAACAGGTATCTATGTGCCTATCTGTTCCGACGGTGGCATCGTACATGATTATCATATGACTCTCGCGCTGGCTATGGGCGCTGACTTCCTCATGCTGGGTCGGCACTTTGCAAGATTTGACGAATCCCCCACACCGAAGGTGCTGCTAAACGGCTCTTATATGAAGGAATATTGGGGCGAAGGTTCTAACCGCGCACGAAATTGGCAACGGTACGACTTGGGTGGCAACGCCAAGCTAAGCTTTGAAGAGGGTGTTGACTCCTATGTTACCTATGCAGGTTCACTCCACGACAATGTAGAAGCCTCCCTATACAAGGTAAAATCCACCATGTGCAACTGCGGTGAGCTAACCATTGAGAATCTGCAAAAGAACGCCAAGCTGACGCTGGTATCTGCCACCTCCATTGTAGAGGGTGGCTACCACGATGTTACGCTTCGTTCCACCTCTGCGGCAAAATAAACATACAACGGGGGTGTCGCAGGGCACCCCCTTATTTTGTGAGGATAATATTTTGGAAAATTACTTTCAAATGAATTTGTCTGTTCAGCAGGTCAACGCCATATCCAGCCTGGGTCTTGCCCATATGGGCGACGGTGTATATGAGCTGATGTGTCGGGCATTTCTGTGCGAGGCAGGCAATCAAACGGTGCGAAACCTGCACAAAAAGTCCATTACCTTGGTAAAAGCCTCCACGCAAGCCGCCCTGATTGACAAAATCAAGCCGATTTTAACAGAAGAAGAGCTGGGTTACTTCCGTCGTGGCAAGAATGCCCACACGCACACCGCGCCCAAATCTGCCAGCCGTGCCGAATATGCCAAAGCCACGGGCTTGGAAGCTTTGTTCGGTGCATTGTACCTGCTGGGTCGCACCGCGCGCTTACAGGAGCTTTTCCAAGTGATGATGACAGAAGATTAAATCCCACCTTTCGTAGGCACTTGTCGCAAAATGAAAATTTGAAAGGAAACAACTATGGCCTTTGATGCATATTTTTTATCGGCTGTTCTTGGT
>JAZNGK010000005.1:0-2902 GCA_045576395.1 Faecousia sp.
GTGGTAGTAGATCCCGTTATGGTGGCAACCAGCGGATCTTCTTTGATGAAGACCGATGCGGTACAGACCTTGGTAGATAAACTTCTGCCCATTGCAACCCTCGTTACGCCCAATATCCCCGAAGCGCAGGTGCTTTCGGGAAAGGCCATCGAACGCAAAGAAGATATGCTTTCTGCGGCAAAATTCATCGGTGATACATACGGCTGTGCCGTTCTGCTCAAAGGCGGCCACAGCATCAACGATGCCAATGACCTTTTGTATGCAAACGGTGAAATGGTATGGTTTGAAGGCAAGCGAATCGATAATCCAAACACTCACGGAACAGGCTGTACGCTGTCGAGTGCCATTGCCTCCAACCTTGCAAAGGGCTTTGACCTTGCTATGTCTGTAAAGAGAGCAAAGGACTATATTTCCGATGTACTTTCTGCACAACTTGATTTAGGACAAGGCTCAGGCCCGATGATGCACAATTTTAATCTGCAAGGGAAATATGCAAAGGAGGCGGAGTGAAATGGAAGAAAAACGCACATCCGTCTTTGAAAACGGACTAATTTGGTTTGGAGCCGCAGTTTCCATTGCGAAAATCCTAACCGGAACCTACTTTGCACCTCTCGGCTTTACCAAAGGCTTACATGCTATCTTACTTGGTCATATTATTGGATGCACTTTTCAGTTTGAGCCATTGTAAGGATGCTGTCGCTTGTGCCGTATCCGATCACAATATCGGCATTGATGTGGAAAACATCGTGCCGTACAATCTCGATGTAGTTCGGGGAGTTTGTTCGGCGGAAGAACATGAAATGCTTGAACAAAGCGCAAACAAAGACGTGGATTTCATCAAGCTTTGGACAGTGAAAGAAGCGATCTCCAAGTATGAGGGAATGGGGCTGTCCATGCCATTTGCGGGCATCGATATTTCTAAGTATTCTGTTCGTACTTGGGATTATAACAAATTATTTTTGAGTTCCTGTGCAGATTATGGCGTACAACAGTGCCGTTCTATCCAGGTGATTTCGCCTTCAATTATTTAACTATATATGCAGCTGCTAAACCAGAGTCTATTTAGGCTCTGGTTTTTAGTTTTTTGTATGCTAGCAGTCATAATAACAGATATAGGATCGTGAAGATCACGGTTGCAAATTCATTCCAAAAATTTTCTCGAAATTTATCATAATATATTTGAACACTCCAAATATCTGTTACAAGAGGTGAACAAAAATGCTTGGTTCGTTAGTCCGATGGTCAATAAAATATCAAAAAATAGCTGCGGATTTTTTTGTTTGATTCGCCGCTTAGGGGAGTTCATATAGCCCCAATAACTCGAGGAAATTTTGGAGAATGGAGACGATCTTATGTGTAAACCTCATTGGATTAAGCGGAAGGTAGAATCCGGTAATATAGTGGAAGAATCAATATTCTTGGCATATCCGAAAAAGGCTTGGATGCATAAATCGACAGCTAAGACGAAGTCAAAAAAGTTTTAGAGAATTTTAGATGTCGAGTACGAAATCTATCACGCTTTATAAATTCAAATTATTCGCCTGGAGATCTTTTTGTAACGCTAACTTATAGTAGACTTGGTTACTCTTACTTGAAGTCAAAACCTACCACCCAGACAACACCCAGGGATGTTGCGTTTTATGCCGCAAAGGAAGAACTGCAGTTATTTTTAGCACGCTGTAAATATCATGCCCAAAAGGCAGGTGTTCCGTTTAAAGCAATCTACATCACCTCTGACATTAAGAGTAGTACTGGACACTACGCCAGAGTGCATCATCATCTCTTGGTAAATAATGAAGCCACCGACATTGTAAGAGACTGTTGGAAACACAGACATACGAAAATTACTCCACTAAAGAACCAAGTTGATTATGCTCCAATTGCGTATTATTTTCTGGAACAGACACGTACGACAGAAGATCAAAACTCATTCGGACGTACGCAAAGTGTGCTTGCGCCAATCATATCAGATACGTACTTAGTCAATCTCAACGAAAAATTAGTAGCGCCGGAGGATGCACAGGTGCTGTCATCCGGCTTCAATCACTTAAAGTATTGCAATAAAAAATAGCCATTGTTGGCACCGCTACCACCGCCCGCGCCTACAGCGGGTAGGTTCTTAAGCTCCTCGTGCAAACCATGGAATAGTCACGCAGTACGCTTGCACCCTTGATATCATGATCTTCCGAACCAACCATCATGCCTGTAACGCCAAGATAGGCAGCCATGCGGGGAGCGCCGGAGCCAAGGCAGACAATGGTTTCCACTTTTGCAGGGATCTCTACTTCACGGCCCCAAGTGTCGGTTACGATGCGGGTTTCCACATCTGTGTTGCCTGGCTTAGAACAACCGGCAAACAAGCCAAGGCACAAAACAGCTGTCAGGATCAAAGCTAAAATCTTTTTCATAGTCTACCTCTTTCTTTTTTCGGCAGGCTGTGCTATGATAACTGTGTCTGCCTTTATTTGACGATTTGGGTCGGCACGCCCCGGTTTGGTTGCAGCCAGCCGGGGCACCTTTATGCTTATTATAGTTAATCCCCCCACACCGTACAAGCCGGGTGGGGGGATTAAATTTTCAATCAAATACATACATTCCGAACAGGCCCAGCAGGCCTTTGCCGCAATCGTATTCCATTTCACATTTGTCAGCCAGCTTCTTGACGAAGACACAGTAGGCAGACATACAGGAATATTTGAGGTCCGGGAAGCGGCAGGGCAGCCCCTCTGTGATGGCGCAGGGAGAACACAGCGCGCAGCCACTGGCACCTACGATCAGACCGTTGTGCCCGGCTTGGCGCATAGCCTGCACCACCTTGATTTCAGCGGCATTGTGCGATTTCTTTGCATGCTTGATAGCAGGCACATCGGAATAGTCGGCTACCTGCCAGATGGTTTGCAGT
>JAZNGK010000006.1:0-2588 GCA_045576395.1 Faecousia sp.
GGTGAAGATGATATCCACGCCATACTTTTCCGATGCGGCATCTGCGGCCTTTGCCAGCTCCAGAATCTCGTCGCCGTATAAGTAAGACTTGGGTCCGATTTCAAAAAACGGTGCTTTGATCGTGCAATTTTTGTTCATTCGTTTCAGCCTCTCTTCCTAATGTACGCATAATTTGTGATTATACCTAAATAATAACCGCCACAGCCCTATTTGTCAATTCAAATCCCACCCATTTTTGCGTTTTAGATAAATAAAATTTTGAAAATTCGCCTTGAAATGTTTGCTTTTTGCTTGAAAGCAAATATTATTTGTGTTACAATAAATCTATCTTCAATTATATCTAGGAGGACGATTTATGAAACCGGAAAGCTTACAAGCCATCAAGGCCGCTTATGACATTGAGCAGGCCTGTATTCAAGAAATGAAGGACCACATTGACGAAGAACAATTTTCCAAGGCGGTCGCGCTTTTGAGTAATGCGCCCCGCATCGGCACTTCCGGCTGTGGCCACTCCGGCATTATTTGCCAACATATGGCGCACCTGATGTGCTGTATCGAGCGCCCTGCCCGCTTCATCTCCCCTGCGGAGGCTGTCCATGGCGCTACCGGTTTTTTACAAACCGGTGATGTGATGATTTTCGCATCCCGCGGTGGCAAGACCAAAGAGCTCCTCCCCATTGTGGACATCTGCAAGGCAAAGGGCGTTTCCATTATCACCGTTACGGAAAATATGGAATCTCCTTTGGCGCAGGCCGCGGATGTTGTTCTAAAACAGCATGTCAATCGTGAAACGGACAAGTGGAACGCCCAAGGCACCACCTCCACAACCGCGCTGTGTATGATTTTCCACGCATTACAGGCGGCTGTGATTGAAGAAACCGGCTATCAAGCAGAGCAATTTGCTTTGATTCACCCCGGTGGAGCTGTAGGAGAACGGCTGAACAATAAGCCTCTGTAACAGGCTTAAAGGAGGTAGACGGGTATGGCTACCGGCAAACTGAAAATCGACATTCGCAGGCAGGCCATCTTAGAACAGTTAAACCGCGACGGGCAAGTATTTGTCAACGAATTAAGCGAAAAAATGGGTATCACCCCCGTTACCATTCGCAATGATTTGGATGTCTTGGCTATGGAGGGGCGTTTGGCGCGGATTCAAGGCGGTGCCATTCGCAAGATCCAAACGGCAGACCTGTGGAGCGCAAACGAAAACACGCCCCTGCAACAGGAAAAACAGGCAATTGCCGAGGCTGTTTTGGATTATATCAAAAGCGGTGATACCCTGTTCATCAATTCCGGTATGACCACCTTAGCGGTTGCGAAGATTCTCAGTCAACGAAAGAAATTGAATATCGTTACCAACTCTTTGGCAGTTGCCAACTGCCTATCCCACCAGCCGGATGTACGGCTCATTCTGCTGGGCGGTGAGCTCAACGCCACCTACGGCTTTACCTGCGGTGGTGATGCGTTGGAACAGCTGAATCGCTACCAATCCGAGTGGAGTATTCTGTCTGTGGACGGCCTGCATCCGGAGCATGGCGTTACCACCTATCATGCCGATGAGGTAATGATCGACCGCGCTATGATGGCGCGCGCTCACAAGACAATTTTTGTGGCAGACCATCGAAAAATCGGTCGCGTCGGTTTTTCTCACATCTGTAATGTGGAAGCCGGCCACTGTGTCGTTACCGACAGCGGTTGCGACCGTCCTATGCTGGAACGGCTGGAAAAGATAGGCACAACACTCCACATCGCCACACGATAAAGGACAAAACACAATGAAAATAGCAGACTATATCAAAAAAGAAATTGTCAATGTAAAGAAAATGCCCCGAAAAGAGCGCTGGGAATACTTTTGGGAGTATTACAAATGGCACGCCATCATCACTTTGGTGGTCATTGCCATCCTTGTGCAAGGCGTGGTGGGTCGACTTACCCGAAAGGACATTGTCTTTTCCGGATTTGTCGTCAACAGCGTCATCAATGTGCAGGACGAGGCATTTTTGCAAGGGTTTTATGACTATGCAGGGATTGATGCAAAGACCCAAGAGGCCGCAATTTATACAGACCTTGTCATAACAGACAGGAATTCTCAAACGGATATTACCGCCTTCCAGCGCATTGTGGCAGGCATCGCGACCGAGGATACAGACTTTGTCGTAGGGACACCCGAAGCCTACCACATCTGCGCATACAGCACCGCACGCATATTCAAGGATTTACGGGACTTTCTCGATGCCGGTGCGCTGGCGCGGCACGAAGATAAGCTCTACTATATCGACGGTGCCGTTATCGAAATATTACGCGCAGACCCGAGCAGTGTAATCGATTTCACCCAATTAGAATATCCCGACCCTACCAAGCCGGAAACGATGGAAGACCCCATTCCGGTGGGCATCGACATCAGTAGTTGCGCAGATTTTCAAGCGGCATACTACTTCCCCAACACGACCTTTTATCTGGGCGTTACCGCCAGCACCCCCCACGCTGACCTGACACAGCAATTTATCCGCTATCTGTTTGCAGAATAAATGCATTTTTAACCATACAAACCCCGCGGAGCACCATAGTAGTCCTCGGGGGGTTTTTTT
>JAZNGK010000007.1:0-12336 GCA_045576395.1 Faecousia sp.
GGCACTGGCCAATCCCGAGCGTCCCTTCGTTGCCATTCTGGGCGGCGCTAAGGTCTCCGATAAGCTGAATGTAATCAACAATCTGCTGGAAAAGGTAGACACCCTGATTATCGGCGGCGGCATGGCCTTTACCTTCTTGGCCGCCAAGCGCTATTCCGTACGCAACTCTCTGGTAGACAACGAAAAGCTGGACTACTGCAAGGAGATGATGGCTAAGGCAGAGGCAAAGGGCGTAAAGCTATTGCTGCCTGTGGACACCGTAATTGCCGACAGCTTCCCCTCCCCCATTGATGCAGAGATTCCCGTTTCCACCGTTATGTCCGATGCAATCCCCGCAGGTAAAATGGGCTTGGACATCGGTGCAAAGGCACAGGCTGAATTTGCCGCTGCTGCCAAAGCCGCCAAGACCGTCGTTTGGAACGGGCCTATGGGCGTGTTTGAAAACCCTGTTTTGAACAAGGGCACCATCGCTGTGGCACAGGGTCTTGCCGATTCCGATGCCGTAACCATCGTCGGTGGTGGCGACTCCGCAGCTGCCTGCGAGCAGTTGGGCTTTGCCAACCAAATCACCCACATTTCCACCGGTGGCGGCGCCTCTTTGGAGTTCTTAGAGGGCTTGGAGCTACCCGGTATTGCTTGCTTGGAAGATAAATAATAGCAGATAAATAGGAGATAAGATTATGAACAGAAAGTATCGTAAGACCGTGATTGCCGGTAACTGGAAAATGAACAAAACCCCCTCCCAGACCAAGGAGTTTATGACCCAGCTGAAGGCCATTATGCCCAAGGGTCGTTGGTGTGATGTGGCATTGTGCGTGCCCTCCGTCTGTATCCCTGCCGCTGTGCGCGCCATGCGTGAAACACGCGTGGGTATCGGTGCCGAGAACTGCCATGCTGAGGCAAAGGGTGCCTTCACCGGTGAGCTGGCTACCGATATGCTGGTAGATGCCGGTTGTAAGTATGTGATTATCGGCCACTCCGAGCGTCGCGAAATGTTCGGCGAAACCGATGCCACCGTCAATGCCAAAGTGCTGGCCGCATTGAATGCCGGCTTGATTCCCATTATGTGCTGTGGCGAAACACTTTCGCAACGCCAAAGCGGTGTAACAGCTGAGCATATCGCTATGCAAATTAAGTTAGGTCTGCAAAATGTGCCCGAGGAGAAAATCCGCAAGGTCGTAATTGCATACGAGCCGATTTGGGCTATCGGCACAGGCCTCACCGCTACCCCCGAGCAGGCACAGGAGGTTTGCGAGAATATTCGTGCTGTGGTGCGCAAGCTGTACTCCTCCAAGAACGCGCGTGCTATCTCCATTCTGTATGGCGGTAGTATGAACGAAAAGAATGCCTACGAGCTGCTCGCACAGCCCGACATCGATGGCGGTTTGATTGGCGGTGCTTCTCTGGTACCCGAGAAGTTCGTTCAAATTATCGAAGCTGCTAATCAGCCGACTGCTTAACCCATTTCGGAGCAGCTACTATGTAGCTGCTCCGCTTATTTTCATTAAGGAGAGAACAAAAATGGAAACCTTGTTGTTATCTGCAAAAAAGCCGGATACGGCTATGCTTGCGGCTAATTTCATAAAAGACGGCAACTTGGTCGCCATTCCCACCGAAACAGTGTACGGTTTGGGTGCTGACGGGCTAAATCCCGAAGCTGTCGCGAAAATTTTCACAGCAAAGGGCCGTCCGCAGGACAACCCCCTCATTCTCCATGTGGCTGAGCCTGCCGATATTGAAAAATTCTGCCACAGCATCCCAAAATCCGCCTATTTACTTGCGGAAGCCTTTTGGCCCGGACCGCTGACGATGGTACTTCCTGCCAAGGCTTGTGTTCCAAAATGCACCACAGCAGGGCTCTCGACTGTGGCTGTCCGGTGTCCGGATAATGCCATTACGCGAAATATTATCCGTCTGTCGGGCGTGCCTATTGCGGCGCCCTCTGCCAACCTCTCCGGCAAGCCGTCCACCACCACCGCAGACCATGTGTACCACGACCACGCAGGCAAAATTCCTGCCATTGTGGACGACGGGCCCTGCCGCGTGGGTGTTGAAAGCACCATTGTGGACTTAACCGAACAACCCCCTCGCCTATTGCGCCCCGGTGGGATTACACCGGAACAGCTGACGGCTATTTTGGGCGATTTGGTTATCGACCAAGCTGTTACCGCCCAAATCAGCCAACATACAACCGTCAAGGCCCCCGGTATGAAGTACAAGCACTATGCACCCCAAGCCGAGGTGCTGATTGTATCCGGCAGTCGCGAAGCCGCCTGCGCCTATATCCACCGAAACATCACCCCCACCGACCGTGTGCTGTGCTTTGAAGAGGAACTACCCTTGTACCAAGACTGTAATCCTTTGTCCTACGGCAAAGAGGCAGATATCGCGACATTGTCTGCCGGCCTGTTTGCCGCATTACGCGAATTGGACAACCCCAAAATTTCCAAGGTCTATGCCTGTTGTCCCCAAGGTGGCGGTGTCGCCTATGCGGTGCAAAATCGGCTAAAAAAAGCGGCCGCCTTCCACATCATAGATGCGGAGGTGGAAGTATGATTATCGGCATTACCGGCTGTACCGGAAGCGGAAAAACCACCGCTTTACAGGTAATCCGCGACTTAGGCGGTGCAATCATCGATTGCGACAAGGTCTACCACGACCTGCTTTTAACGGACACCGCCTTACTCTCTGCCATCGAAAACCGTTTCCCCGGCACAACCGAAAACGGGGTGCTAAACCGAAAGAAGCTGGGTGCCATCGTCTTTGCCGACGAAAACGCCCTTAAGGACTTAAACCGCATCACCCACAGCACCATCAAAAAAGCGGTAACCGCACAAATTTCACAGCATAATTTAGTTGCCATTGATGCCATCGAATTATTTGACGGCGGCTTGGCAAAGCTATGTGATGTAACTGTGGCAATCACCGCACCGGAAAGCGCGCGTATCGCCCGCTTAACCAAGCGCGACAGCATTACCGCGGAACAGGCCTTGATGCGAATTCGCGCACAAAAAGAAGAAAGCTATTTTCGCGAAAAGTGCGATTATATTTTAGAAAACAACCAAACGCAGGCGGATTTCCGGCAAATATGCCTTGCATTTTTCCAAGACCTGCTATCCACCAAAAAACCGTAAAGGAGAACCGAAATGGACGAACTGAAGAGCAAATTGCTGTTTACCCCCAAAAACGGATATGCCGATTTAACCGCAGAGCAGAGAGCCGATATGGAAAGCTATTGCAAGCGCTATGCTGCCTTTATGGACGCCTGCAAGACCGAACGCGAGGCGACCGCTTGGGCTGTTGCTACCGCTGAAAAGCACGGTTTCCAGCCGATGCTCCCCGGCTTGAATCTCAAGCCCGGCGATAAGGTCTACTATAACAACCGAAACAAAAGCATTATTTTGGCTGTCATCGGTAGCGAAAGCCTGCAAAACGGCGCCAATATCTGCGCCGCACATGTGGACTCTCCCCGTATGGACTTAAAGCCCAATCCCCTCTATGAGGATTCCGAGATTGCCTACCTAAAGACTCATTACTACGGTGGCATCAAAAAGTACCAATGGGCAACCGTTCCGCTGGCAATCCACGGTGTCGTGTACCGCAAGGACGGCAGTGTGGTAACCATCACCATCGGTGAGGACGAAAACGACCCCATTTTGTATGTGTCCGACCTGCTGATTCACCTGTCTGCCGACCAACTGCAAAAGACTGCCGCCAAGGTCATTGAGGGCGAACAGCTCAATGTTATTTTGGGTACTGAGCCTCTCAAAGATGCAGAATCCGATGCTGTCAAGCTCCACATTATGAAGCTCCTAAATGAAAAATACGGCATTATCGAAGAAGACTTCCTCTCCGCCGAGCTGACCATGGTGCCTGCCGGCCGTTGTCGTGAGGTCGGTTTGGACAGAAGCCTCTTGGGTGCTTACGGCCACGATGACCGCGTATGTGCCTTTGCCGAAATTGAGCCGCTTCTCTCCATGGGTACTCCCAAGCACACAGCCGTATGTATTTTGGCAGACAAAGAGGAAATCGGCTCTGTGGGCGTAACCGGTATGCAAAGCCACGCCTTTGAGTACTTTATGGAAATGCTGTGCGATGCACAAGGTGTCAAGCTCAGCCATTGTTTTGCCAACTCCTTCTGCCTGTCTGCCGACGTTTCCAACGCTTTCGACCCCAACTTCCCCGAGGTTTCCGACCGTCGGAACAACAGCCGTCTAAACTATGGCATCGCCATTTGTAAATACACCGGCTCTCGCGGTAAGGGCGGTGCTTCCGATGCCTCCGCCGAGGCGATGGGTCATGTGCGTACCACCTTGGATAATGCCGGTGTGCTGTGGCAGATTGCCACGCTGGGCAAGGTTGACCAAGGCGGTGGCGGAACAGTTGCCGCTTATATGGCAAATCGAAACATCGTTACCGTAGATGCCGGTGTGCCTGTGCTTTCCATGCACGCACCGATGGAGCTGGTAAGCAAGCTGGACTGCTATATGACGATGCTTGCCTGCAAAGCAATCTATTTGGCATAAACATCCGGGCACGCCACTGTTGTGGCGTGCCTTTTGCAAGTATTTGTTATTTACTTTTCGCCAAAAAAATGCTATACTTTGACCATTGGGAGGTGAGGCGATGAATCGCTATTTTCAGCAAATAAAAGAATCCATTCGCAAGGGCGATTGGCTTTTGCTTCTGCTGTGCATCATCATTACATCTTTTGGCTGTTTGGTCATCGCCAGCGCCACAAACTATTTGGAATCATTCCGTTACATCGGTATGCAAATTGTCGGTGCGCTATTGGGTATCGTGTTCTTTGCCCTCGTTTCCTCGGTAGATGTGGAATTCATTATGGAGCAACGAAATTGGCTGATTCTCTTTAATTTCGTGTTTTTGGCTATGCTGATTCCCTTTGGTGTCGATATCAACGGTAACAAGAGTTGGGTTCGGTTCCCGTTTTTGCCCTTCAATATCCAAGTGGCGGAGGTCTGTAAGATTACATACATTCTCATTATGGCATCGATTATGACCTCGTATAAGGAAAAAATCTCCTCTCTAAAATCCGTACTGCATATGAGTATCCACTTACTTTTGCTCGTCGGTGTGAACATGGTGCTTTCCGAGGATTTGGGTGTTTCCCTGATTTTCGTATTTATCTTTATCATTATGGCCTATACCGGTGGCGTCAGTTATTTTTGGTTTCTTGTAGCAATTGTCGGTATCGCTGTCGCGTTTCCCTTTGTTTGGTCGCTTTTGGACGACTATCAGCAGTTGCGCATTGAAGTTTTGTTCAACCCCGATTTGGACCCTACCGGTACCGGCGTGCGTTGGCACAGCATTTTAAGCTTGCGTTCTTTAACCGGTGGCGGTATGACCGGACAGGGCCTGTTCAACGGCCACCGCACACAAAACGGCGTGCTGGAAGGTCAGCACACAGACTTCATCTTCTCTGCTATTGGCGAGGAGCTGGGCTATGTGGGCTGTGTTGCCGTTTTGATTATGCTCGGCGCGATTATTGCCCGTTGTATTTGGGTCGGTGTCCGCAGTCAAGACTATACCAGACGGCTGATTTGTTTCGGCTCTGCCGCGGCTTTGATTTTCCAAACCCTTATCAATGTGGGTATGTGTACCGGCTTGGGTCCCGTTATCGGTCTGACCCTGCCGTTTGTCAGCTACGGAGCAACCTCTATCGTGTCCCTGTACGCGATGCTGGGGCTGGTTTCCGGTGTGTATGCACGCCCTGCACCAACCTCCCACGAACTGTATATCCGACCACCGATGTAATAAAACGGGTGTTGCCAAGAAGCAACACCCGTTTTCTTATAACTCTTCCAAATGGACTACACCGTTCATGCTATGCAACAACTCCAAAACGGATGTATGCCCGCTCCGTTTTTTCAACTTTATCGTTGCAATATAGGCGCGATTGTTTGCATCGCTGTCTGCGCCCTGTTCGCGTTGCACATTGTAAATTTCTATGCCGCCTTCTCGCACATGTCGCAAAAAATCACCCAGCGTAATCTCCTGTGAAAGCTCCACATAAATCTCTAATTGCCGACTCTTACGGTGCATATTATTGTCCATGCGTTGCAAAAGTGTAATCACTGTAAAGATTGCCAAACCGCCTGCCAGCGCCGCTTCGTAAAAGCCGACGCCCAGCGCAAGGCCGACACCTGCGGCCGCCCAAAGACCTGCCGCGGTGGTAAGTCCTTTGATTTGATTTCTACGGGTTACCACAATGGTGCCTGCGCCTAAAAAGCCGATTCCACTGACCACTTGGGCTCCCATACGCACAGGGTCGCCTGTTCCAAAATACTGATATATGTATTGATTGGTTAACATAATTAGACAGGAGCCTGCGCATACCAGCATATAGGTACGCAGACCGGCAGGGCGATTCTTCATGCCCCGTTCCAGCCCCAACAGACCACCTATCAATACAGCCGCCAAAATACGCAAGGCGACTGCCAAATATGTTACTTCCCGTAATGCCATACTTGCCACCTCTTTCTATATTTCTATTCCGTAGATTGCCATTTATTCTACCGCGATTGCCTCAATTTCGCACAACACGCCCTTAGGCAGGCTCTTGGCGGCCACGCAACTGCGAGCCGGCTTTGATGTGAAATATTGGGCATACACCTCGTTAAATGTCGCAAAATCCGCCATATCCGCCAAAAAACAGGTAGTCTTGACCACTTTGGAAAAATCCACATTAGCGGAAGCAAGAATCGCGCCCACATTTTTACAGCTTTGATGTGCCTGCGCGGCAATCCCTTGGGGAATCTCACCGGTAATCGGGTCGACGGGTATCTGTCCGGAAGTGAACACAAACCCATTGACCGCATAGCCTTGGCTGTACGGACCGATTGCACCGGGGGCGTTCTTGGTTTCAATGATTCTCATATCCATTCTCCTACTTTAGATTCGATTCTCGGCTTTGACAGGTGAACAAAATCACCTGTTTTTGTGCCGCTTCCTCTTGCAAAATCTCCAAGGCGGCCGCCAAGCGGACATCATCAAAGCGCACCAGCGCATCCTCCAATACGAGTGGCGCATTGGGTGTCAGCTCCTCTGCCACCGCAAGACGAAGCGCCAAATACAGCTGGTCCACCGTACCGTCGCTACGCCACAGCGTTCCGCGCAAGGTGTTCTCCCCCTCGGCACTGCTCTCCAAGGACATATCCTGACACAGGCTCAACCGCTGATAGCGCTGTCCCGTCATACGCGCAAATAACGTCTGTGCGCGCTGTGAAATACGGGGTGCAAACCGTCGTTGCAATTCCTGCGTTGCCTGTTGGAGCGTTTCTTGAGCACGCGTGAGCGCGCGATAATATTGCTCCACCGCCTCTATGCGTTTTTCCACCTGCAACTTTTCTGCCTGCAAGCTCTCCTCCTGCCCCAAAGCATTCATCTGTCCTTGACATTGACCCAGCTTTTGGTGTAGCATTTGGCGCGCATATCCATTGTCCGCCAACTGCTTATCCGTTTCCTGCGCAGACAGCGTCAGCGTATCCGCAAATTGGGGTTGCATTACCTGCTTTCCGGCACCGGAAAGTGCCTGCAACACCTCTTCCGCTTGCACAAATGCGCGTTGCAATTCCGCTAATTTGGCGTACTGCGCCTGCTGTTGCCTGCAAATTTCCTCAAATTGCGCAAGGCTCAAGCCCCCTGTGCGCTGAGAAATCTCGCAAGCATTCTCGTCCAACAGGCGATTCAGCTCCGCAAGCTCCTGTTCGCGGGCAGACAAACGACTGTAATAATCGCCTTGGGCTTCTTCGTATGCCTCTGCCTCACTTTCCCACTTGTCTTCGGGGATTCCTTGATATTTTTGCAGCAAACGGGCAACCTGTTCTTTGATTTTCTTCTGTTTCAGCGCCCCAAAGAAAAAGCCCCCGACACCGCACAAAAGCAATACACCGCTACCGATTAACATAGGCAGCTGTTTCCCCAAAAGCAGAAGTAACACGCCGATTGCGAGCAAAGCGCCCGACAACAAATACTGTATCGGTTTTTTCACATCTGCACGCAGTTGTTGCAGCACCTTTTTATCCAGCCTTGCCTCCTGTACAGCCGCTTCCCCACGCTTTCCGCGAAACAGCTCGGGACTGTCCGGCATAGGTGGCAACGGGGGCAAAAGCTGCGCTTTGGTGTGCAAGGCATCGCGCGTATCGCGCAACTGTTGTAACACCGCCAAGTCCTCGCGGATTTTCTCCGGCATCGGCAAATCGCGGCAAGTCGCTTCCACTTGCGCCAAGCTTTGGGCAGCAGTATCCCGCGCCACTTGGGCAGCCGCCAATTTCTGCGTATACTGCAGCTGCGCTTGATATGCCAGCGCCTGCTTGTGATTTTCAAGCAAACGGCTCTGTTCTTCCAAGGTCGTCTGTTGCTCTGCAATCGCGGAAATTTGGTGTTGCAACGCATACAGCTGTTGTAGCTTCTGCTCCAATTCCGCCTGTCTTGCTTCCAATTCCGGAAGCAAGCCTTTTTTATTGAAGCGACACTTATTCTTTAGGTCGCGCAATTTTTGCGCCAAATCATCAGATGCGCCACTCTCATCACCGGTGGTTACCAGCTCATTGAGCCGACGGCGAAGGGATTCGTCCTCAGTTACGGGCATTTCCGACAATCGCAAAAAGCCTGCGCGTGCAAATACACTTCGTTCAACACCCAACAGCACCTGCCCCGGCATAGCAACCATCAATTCCGGCACAGGCACACCGGTATGCGTTTCAAACGCCCGCACCTCACCCAAGGGAACACGCCCTTTATTCAGCCGTTCAAGGGTAATCTCCCGTCCATTCCACAGAATCTCCATACTGCCGGACATCGGCTCACCCGACCACGGCGCGTAATGCTCCTTATCTGCCAAAAAGCCGGTTTTCGTTCGCGAGCCGGTGTCAATTCCGTAAAGCATCGACATCAAAAATGCGCACCAAGTACTCTTGCCCCATTCATTGGGCGCTTGAATAATGTTCATACCCGGCTCCAGGGTTAAGGTCTGACGGGATAATTTACCAAAGGTGGCGGTCATAGATAGAATTTTCACGGGAGCTTCACCTCCTGCCCCTCCAACAGCTTGCGAGAGATTTCCGCAGAGAGCATAATCTCCTGTTGTTCCGCCTCATCGGCAGACTGCATCGCCTGCTTCAAAAGTCCGAAATACACACCCTCAAAGCTGTCTGTGCCCAGGCTACCCCACACATCCACAGGACGGGTAGTCTTATCGCGCAAAAGCAAATGGGGGAACTGCGCATATTCCGCCTGCAAGGCAGGCAAATTCGGTGTTTCACAGCTTCCGACCAGGGTAACACGATAGTAATTTTCATTTCCCACAGGGGGTAATACATCACCCAGCCTTGCCGGCTCTGCCTGCAAATCGTAAAAACGCGGTGTGTCCAACGGACGGAAGGTTACGTAAGCGCCATCTGCCAGCGTAACAATATACACGCCCTTCTCCCCCTGTTCATCATAGCCCTTGCCCATCGGACAGCCGGGCCATGCACACAGGGTCTTCCCCGAAACAAAGCTATCCGCCTTGTGGATATGTCCCAATGCCAAATACTCCAAATTCGAATCTGAGACCTGCGATTTGGTAATGGGGTTATACGGAGAATTAACTTGGGTGGGGTCGCCATGAAACAGACCGATTGCATGCGTTTCTTGGCAATCTGCCCGAAAATTATGCAAAAGCGGTGCGCAGTCCATACTCTCAAAGCCGGCGCCGTACACCCGACAGGACAGCTCGGGGATTGCCAGCGATTCTATACGCGCAGATTTGAAAATATGCACATTTTCAGGCCACATTTCCCGTAACCAGGGACTATCCGCACCACACGCATCGTGGTTGCCGGGTGAGATGCACACCGGCACCGCCATCGCCTTCAGCACAGCATAGAGGTTTTGATAGGTGTGTTGGGTATAAGCGCCGTCAAACAGGTCGCCTGCAAGAAGCACCAAATCGCAAGCTTCCTCTTGCACGATTTCAAGAATCTGTCTGGGGACATCCGCCAAAGCCTTGCGCAGGTGCGCGCTATGGCCTTGCAGGGGGGCATCCAAATGCCAATCAGCTGTGTGCAGAATCTTCATCGTAGCAATCCACCCTTTCTACCCGTCGGCACAAACCGGTCGCACTGTCAATGGTAAATAACACCGCCTCCAGCTTCGTCGGGCCGTCTGCCCATTGGTAACGGGAAGTCAAATCTCCGCGGAATTTGGCAATCGACAGCTTCGGCTGAATCCCCAACACCGAATTTCGCGGACCGGTCATACCCAAATCCGTAACATAGCCTGTCCCATGGGGAAGCACCTGCGCGTCGGCGGTCGGCACATGGGTATGGGTGCCCCAAAGGGCACTAATCCGCCCGTCAAGCATATATCCCATAGCCAGCTTTTCCGAGGTTGCCTCAGCGTGCATTTCCACCAAAATCAGCTTCGTATCGATTTCTTTGAGAACCTTTTCTACCTGTAAAAACGGGTTGTCCGGTGCATAATCCATATTACACCGCCCGATTAAATCAATCACCGCCACCGGACCGAAACGGCTGTCAAACAAGCCATATCCTCTGCCGGGGGTCTGTGGGGCATAGTTGAGCGGGCGCAAAATACGCGCATTGTCTTCCATATAGTCCACCAGCTCCCGTTTGCCGAAGGTGTGGTTTCCCATGGTAATCACATCCGCACCGGCATCGAGAATATCCTCACCCTGTTGGGGTGTCATTCCCACCACGCTGGCGTTTTCTCCGTTGACCACCACAAAATCCGCATTGGTCTGCCGTTTCAGCCACCGCAGACTGCGCCGGATTCGGTCCATACCGGGATTGCCAACAACATCTCCTACCGCCAATACCTTAAAATTCATGCCCATACTCCTCAAAATAACAGCATTACCCTTGCAATGCTGTTATTATATAAGAAAGATTGCAAAATGGCAAGTTATCTCTGGTATTCAAATTCAAAATCGTAAATATCCACCGTATCTCCGTCTTGAATTCCCATTTCCTCCAAGCGCTTAAAAAGCCCACACTTATGCAGCTGCATATCAAAATAGTTACGGGATTCATAATCGTCGAAGTTGATATTCATAACCAATCGCTCCAGCCAAGTGCCGGTAATCACCCAAGTACTGCCCAAATGCTCAATTTCCAGCGTATTGGGGTCGCCCGCCTCCACAACAGGCGCAACATACTCCGGCTCATAAATGGTTACAGGCGGTAAGGTACGGAGCTTTTCCGCCACCGCACGCATTAGGTTTTTTGTGCCCTGCGTAGTGCCTGCGGAAATTTCATAAAACGCACAGCCGGCTTGCTCCACATGGGCACGCAGGCGCGATAAATTGTCGGATTCCGGCATAAGCAAATCACACTTATTGGCCGCGACAATCATAGGCCGATTGCTCAAATCCACCGAGTAATTCTTTAGTTCCTCGCAGATTGCATCGAAATCCGCCACAGGGTCTCTGTCCTCACTGCCGGACACATCCACCACATGCACAAGCAATCTGCATCGGTCAATGTGGCGTAAGAAGTCATGACCCAAGCCTGCCCCGTCGGAAGCACCCTCAATGATACCGGGAATGTCTGCCATAACAAACGACACGCCCTCGTCCACATAAATCACACCCAAATTGGGATAGAGTGTGGTAAAGTGATAGTTGGCAATTTTGGGGCGTGCGTTGGAAGTTACCGACAAAAGGGTAGACTTGCCCACATTGGGAAAGCCGACCAAGCCCACATCCGCAAGTAGCTTCAGCTCCAAAATCACATCTCGTTCCTGCCCGGGAAGACCTGCCTTAGCAAATCGCGGTACTTGACGGGTCGGTGTGGCGTAATGGGCATTGCCCCAGCCACCGCGACCGCCCTTGGCAATCACAAAATCTTCACCTGTGGACATATCCACAATGATTTGGTTGGTTTCGGCATCGCGGACAACCGTACCTCTCGGCACTTGAATTATCAGCGGCTCACCGCGCTTGCCACTCATGCTCCGACCCTGCCCGTTTGCGCCGGATTGCGCGGCATACTTCCGCTTATAGCGGAAATCAAGCAGAGTAGACAGATTGTCGTTGACACGCAAAATCACACTACCGCCATGACCGCCGTCCCCGCCATCCGGACCGCCGGCCGCCACATATTTTTCACGGTGAAAAGCAACCGCGCCGTCACCGGCACGCCCGCCGCACACCGTGATTCGTACTTTATCTACAAACATCGGAATTCCTCCTTACATCAGGATGTGTGGATTTATTATGTCACAAATTGCAGTTTGTCGGTCTATTTGCGAATGAGAATGTCGGGGCGGCAATCTGCCGCGCGCACCAAAAAAGCGCATGTCATTGCGAGCCAG
>JAZNGK010000008.1:0-2884 GCA_045576395.1 Faecousia sp.
ATTTTATAGGTGTGATATTCGGTGAGCGTATCAAAGTTGATGATGGAATGTTCATCATAGAACTTCTTGCTCTTATAGTTGTGCAGTGAGGCGAACATAGAGCCGTCTGCCATACTGTGGCCGTAAAGGGTAACATTATCCGAAGGTGTGTTCAGTCTTGCAATTTCGTTGGCGTATATGGCGCCGTGCTTGCTTTCTTCCTTGTAGAAGTTCCGCGTCAGGTAGAAATTCACCCATTCGGGCGTTTGCATAACCGGATAGTCCACCTTAGTGCCGTCAATTCGAAGCCAACCCACAGTATCGGAATTTTTCTCAAAAATGGGGGCGTATTCGCTTAAAATTTCCATTTTCTTTCCGGTAACGGGATGGGTTACTTCCACATATGTCGGGCCGGCAGGCACGACTTCCTGCTGATTGTCGGAAGCGTTATTATCATCGTTAGGCTTTTGCGGTGCCTGCTGTTGATTTTGCTGACCCTGTTGGACTATATTAGCCAGCTCGTCATATTGGCTTTTTTGCTGTCTGGACTTGATAAAATAGTCCAGCAAGAAAGCGCCGCTGACCAGAAAAACAGCAGCGAAAAGAATGATTAATACTGTATAAAGGTGTTTTTTCATATAAGACACATCCTCAGTTCGCAATTTCGTGTTATTATACCATTTCTTCGGAAGAAAGTAAAGAGGGAACACCCCTTAAATTCGTAGTATAGACAGAGAAACACAGAAAGTTTACAATTGCACGAAGGTCATTTATAATAAAAACCGGCACCACGCATGGTGCCGGTTTTGTTTAATACAATTTATCCAGGTATTCTTCCAAGCATAAGCCGGTGCTTTGCAGCTCCTTCGCCAGCTCCTTGCCGACATATCGGTAGTGCCACGGCTCGTAAATAATGCCGGTTTCTGCGCTTTTCGAGCTGGGGTACCGCAGGATGAAGCCATAGTCCCAACAATGCTTCATCAGCCATTTTTGGGTGTCGGTATTCTCTTGCCCTTCATTTAGGTAGGGGTAGTCATTGTCTACCAAATCCACCGCCAAGCCAAGCTCGTGTTCACTGGTTCCGGGTGTCGCTACAATGGTCGCGGCCTCTTTGATGGCGGTAGCCTTGTCATACCCTAGGTCTAGGAAGTAATTCACTTTGTTGTTGTAGAGCATAATTTGGGTGGAGTGTCTGCGATAGGCGGAAATCAACTGCACCCCGTGCCCTGCGGCACGACAATCGGCAAGCATTTGTGTCAGAGCGTCCCAACAGCTTTTGTCCACCGGCATTTCGTCCTCTACCACCTTCAAATCGGGGGTGTACTCGGAGGGAATCATATTCCAAGGATTTGCCAAAATGATGCGCTCTCCGTTGCCAATGAAATAGTAGGTGCGGTTGTCAATGGTGGCTTTACCGCGTGTGATAGAGCCGTCGGGTTTTAAGTAATAGGTTTTGTCGTTCAGCTCCAGCCAGCCGGTCTGCAGAACGCCTTGTTCGTCTAAATAGTAGCGCGTGCCGTTTAAGTCCAGCCAGCCGGTGTGCCGACTGCCGTCTTCGTTTACATAGAAGGTTTGTGCGGCATCGGTAACCCAACCGGTCGAGGGGGTGTCATCAGTGGCGTCAGTTGTGCTGCTACTGTCTTCGGTCGAACCGGGCAGCAGGGTAATGCAGCCGCTTAGAAGCAGCATAAGTGCAAGCAGTAGGACGATGAAACGTTTCATAAAAAACCTCGCAAAATATGGGAAATTTAAAGTTATGTAAAATAATTATAGCACATATTGCGGAAAAAGGGAAGAGAAAATTTATGAATGAGGAAATTGCCGTATTTACCCGTCGTTGCGCGCCGAAGCAATCCGTATATTTTTCTTTGCAAAGGGAAAATAGGTTCGACTCCCTTTCTACATAAGAAAAGCACCACCCCGATGGGGTGATGCTTTTCTTGGAGCAGGGTACGGGAGTCGAACCCGCCTAGTCTGCTTGGGAAGCAGAAATTCTACCGATGAACTAACCCTGCGTGTTGGGGTTATTATAGCAAGACAGGATTGGAAATTCAAGCCTTATTTGTCGAGGTGCTCGTATTTTTTCTCAATCTGTGCTATATTATATAAAAAGGAGGCGATGCGCATGGCAGTATATGAAATGGTGCGTGAAATTAAAAATTTATGTCCCAACAATCAAATGCGCGACATTTTCTTCGACGAGGTGGAAACTGACAATCCCGAGGAATATGTGCGTGCTTTTCTGAAAGGAAAAGCGGTAGATGTATCCAGCGAACAGGGGCAGGGAGGTGGCGTAACGGTACATGCGACCTGCGACGGGCTGATACAGAAATTTGCTTTTACACCGATTTGACATTTTTTTGGTAAAAAGACTGATTTAGGCAGAAATTGTGGTTGAAAAAAACGACGGAATGTGATACAGTATAGTTGTATCGATATGGGCACATTATACCGATTCCGCTTTGCGGCAGTTTGCGGTGTGCCTATGAAATTCGTATCCGAAGGAGTTTACTATGGCAACACCCCATACCATCGCGGTTGCCGGCAAGGGCGGCGTGGGTAAAACCACCACCTGCGGCATGATTATCGATTATCTGTGTAGCAAAAAGCAGGGCCCTGTTCTTGTGGTGGACGCAGACGCCAATGCAAACCTTAACGAGGTGCTGGGCGTGGAAGTGGAAACCAGCTTGGGCGCAATCCGCGAGGAGATGGCGCAAGCAGAGCAAAAGGGCACGATTCCTGCGGGCATGACCAAGGCGGATTACGCAGATTTCAAATTCAGCTCCGCGATTATCGAGGAAGACGATTTTGATATGCTGGACATGGGTCGCACCCAGGGCAAGGGCTGTTATTGCTATGTCAATGGCGTGCTGAAAACCCAAGTGGACAAGTATGCTAAAAATTA
>JAZNGK010000009.1:0-2233 GCA_045576395.1 Faecousia sp.
CCCAGCACATGACCGTCTCTGTCGAGCGTTGTCAAAAACGGTCAAAGCCCTTGGAAAATCAAGAGTTTTGACCAAAGTGTAAATTTTTTTGCTTCTCTCTTGACACCTTGAGATGACCTCGGGCGGATTGTGATTCCCAAAGAAATTAGACGCACCCTCAAAATCCGTGAGGGAGACCCACTGGAGATTTACACGGAAAAGGACGGGGGCGTGATTTTTCGTAAATACTCACCGATGAGTGATTTGCAGGATTTTGCATCGCAGATTTGCGAATCCATAGGGGCAAGCACCGGACGGATTGCCGCGGTGTCCGACCGCGATAGCATTATTGCCCTGTCCGGCGCGCCCAAACGCGAGCTGATGGAAAAGCCCAATTCTCCGGAATTGGAGAGGCTGATGGAGCAACGCACACACTATCGCTACAATCCCGGCGACCCACCTGTGCGACCCACCGATGCATCCGACAAATATCGCTTGGGCGTGGCATCGCCCATTTTGAGCCAAGGGGATTTGATGGGCTGCGTGATGCTCTTAATGAATGAGGATAGCGCCCCTGTTACCGAGGCTGACCAAAAGCTCACCCAAACCATCGCAGGCTTTTTGGGCAAGCAAATGGAAAGCTGACCCAGCTTCCGCTTTTGAAAAAACTTCAGGCAGTATTGTCTGAAGTTTTTTCTTGCTTTTTTCTGCCGATTGACTATAATATACGGGTTGAGAATGATAATAATGAGGTTTACTTATGGCTACTACAACCGCGCCCGAGCTGGGTGAGAACAAAATGGGCACAATGCCCGTTGGAAAACTGCTGTTTACGATGGCGCTGCCCCTGGCAATTTCTATGCTGGTACAGGCGTTCTATAATGTGGTGGACAGCTTTTATGTGTCCCGTATTTCCGATAGCGCGGTTACCGCGTTGGGTTTGGCATTTCCCATTCAAAATTTGCAAATCGGCTGTGCCACCGGTATCGGTGTGGGTATGAATGCACTACTTAGCAAATCTTTGGGCGAGGGTAATTCCAAACGCGCAAACCGCGCCGCCGGCAACGGTATTTTCCTGTCGCTGTGTTTTGTGCTGGTGTTTGTCCTGTTTGGCTTTTTTGGCGCGCGACCCTATTATGCCATTCAATCCGATGTGCAAGAAACCATTGAGGGCGGTGCGGCATATGTTTCCATTTGTTCTATGTTCTCTTTGGGCATCTTTGTGGAGATTTTGGGCGAACGGCTGTTGCAGGCGTCGGGTCGGACAGTCTATAACTTGTTTACGCAAGGGCTTGGCGCGGTGCTGAATATTGTGCTTGACCCTGTGTTTATTTTCGGCTTTGCGCCGCTTGGCATTGAGCCGATGGGCATTGCCGGTGCGGCAGTTGCGACGGTTATCGGTCAATGGGTTGCCGCCATTATGGCGCTGATTTTCAATTTTATGGCAAATCCCGATGTGCAGTTAAAGCTCAAGTACCTGCGCCCGCAGGCGGAGGTCGTGAAAAAAATTCTTTCGGTGGGCGTTCCGTCGATTGTTATGATGGCGATTGGCTCTGTGATGAATTTCGGTATGAACCAAATTTTCCTGGGTTTTCGGGATTACGGGGAAACGGCCGCAGGTGTGTTCGGTATTTACTTTAAGCTCCAAAGCTTTGTGCTGATGCCCCTGTTCGGCATTAACAATGCTTCTATTTCCATTATCGCGTTTAATTATGGCGCGCGCCAGCCGAAACGGATTACGAAAACCCTTGCCTACGCGGTGGGCGCAGCATTGACCATTATGCTGGCGGGCTTACTTGTGTTCCAGGTGTTTCCCGACGAGCTGTTGGGCATTTTCCAACCGACCGATACCTTTATGGCGCTCGGGCGCAGCGCGTTGCGGATTGTGAGTATTCATTTCCCGATTGCCGCAGTGGGGATTGCGCTGGGCGCGAGCTTTCAAGCGCTGGGAAATGGCATTTATTCCACCATCACTTCCCTGTGCCGCCAGCTGATTGCGCTGCTTCCTGTGGCATACCTGCTGAGCTTGACGGGTAATGTCCATGCGGTTTGGTGGGCGTTTCCGATTGCCGAGGTGGTCAGCGTAACCGTTTCGCTCATTCTGTTTACACGCATTTATAAGCGAAAAATCAAGCCCTTATCCGAATAAATTGCCAATAAAAACCCCCTTGGACTTTTGTCCAAGGGGGTTATGACTGCGGTTATATTACAGCAGAGAGGAGAAGTGCTTAATGGTGCGAACCATCTGAGAAAC
>JAZNGK010000010.1:0-3044 GCA_045576395.1 Faecousia sp.
ATCATTTCCGTCAAAGAAAAAACGACGCAAGAAACACAGGTAAAGCAAAATAATCAAGTGTGCAGTATTGTGGCATCGAGAGATGGCATCATTCAGAATTGTACGGTTTACCAAGGCAATCCGCTTTGCACAGTCGGGCAAGCGGTAAAAGCCGGACAAACGCTTGTGTCCGGTTACTTAGATTGCGGAATTGTTATCAAAGCAACCCAAGCAAATGCGGAAATTGAAGCACTTACATTTCGTGAGCTGGAGGCAATTGCACCTGTTGCAACAGCGGTTAGAGGTGCACTTGTGGAGAAAAAAACCAATTATAGCCTGCAGTTGGGAAAAAAAGTGATAAATTTCTATAAAGATAGTGGAAATTTAGATGCCAATTGTGGTAAAATATATTCGCAAATGTATTTGCATTTACCTGGCGGATTTCAATTGCCGATTGCCATTGTAAAAGAGACCTTGCTTTTCTATGAAGACAAGCAGGAAATAACCACCGCAAACGAATGGGAGGATTGGCTTGCGCCATTTGCCAAAGCCCACCTGCAAAGCATTATGATTGCCGGTGAAATTATTTCCGCAGAAACTGAAATTGTACCGACTGATGATGCTTGCCATTTCTATGGTAAGTATGCCTGTATGGAAATAATCGGGCAGGTAAGATATGAACAGACGATAGCGAAGGGTGAGTAAGATGACTGAAAGAATCGTAAATTCAGACCGCGTGGAAGATTTAATTGCCGTATTCGGTTCGTTTGATGAAAACATCAAGCGCATCGAAGATGCGTTAGATGTGAGTATTGTCAATCGCGGTACGGATTTACGCATAACCGGTGAGCCGGAATCTGCTGACAAAGCCGCCCGTACCTTAGAGGGTCTGCTTGCTTTGGCGGCAAAGGGCGAGGTCATTGATGAACAAAGAGTGCGTTACCTAATTACCTTAGTGCAAGAAGGCAACGACGAATTTGTTGCACAAATGGCAAAGGATGTCGTCTGCATCACCGCCAAAGGCAAACCCATTAAGGCAAAGACCGTCGGTCAACAGCAATATATGAAAGCCATTACCAAAAACACCGTTACATTGGGTGTCGGTCCTGCCGGCACAGGTAAGACCTACCTTGCGGTAGCAGCGGCAGTCGCGGCATTTCGTGCGCGCTCTGTCAATCGGATTATTTTAACCAGACCTGCTGTTGAGGCAGGAGAGCGCCTGGGTTTTCTGCCGGGAGATTTACAAAACAAGGTTGACCCGTATTTACGCCCTCTGTATGATGCTTTGTATGAGATGCTGGGTGCGGAAACCTTTCAGAAATATCAAGAGCGTGGGTCTATCGAGGTTGCACCACTTGCATATATGCGTGGCAGAACCTTAGATGACAGCTTTATTATTCTGGACGAAGCGCAGAACACCACAAAAGAACAGATGAAGATGTTCCTAACCCGTCTTGGCTTCGGCTCTAAGATTGTCATTACAGGTGATGTAACCCAAATTGACCTGCCAAGCGACAAAACATCAGGGTTGAAAGATGCCATTCGTGTGCTGGAAGGTGTAAAGGATATTGCAATCTGCCGCTTAACGGCTGCGGATGTAGTCCGCCACGCACTTGTGCAGGAAATTATCTCCGCTTATGAGCGTGCTGACAAAAAATCCGAATTGCCCAAACCCACAAAACCGGCATCAAGCCGTTACCAAAGGAAAAAATAAGATGAAACATAAAGTAAATTTAACTTTCGATTGTTTTTCTTTCCAAAAGCTTGCCGTAACCGCCATTATTCGCAAGTGCATTGAGGCAACTTTGCAAGCAGAGAATATCTCCTTACCTTGCGAAATCAATGTGTTGGTTACCAACGACAAGGGGATTCGCGCAATTAACCTTGCAGGTCGCCAAATTGACGCGCCCACCGATGTCTTGAGCTTTCCTATGTTCTCGTTGGAGGCAGGCAATCCTCCCGAAAATTGGGAAAGCTACATAGATGTAGAAACCGGACTGTGCCCATTGGGTGATATGGCCATTTCTCTGGAGCGCGCAATTGCACAGGCGAAGGAATTTGGACACAGCACACGCAGGGAAATTGGCTATTTGACCATTCATTCCATGCTTCATTTACTCGGTTACGACCATTTGGATGACGGACCGCAAAAGGCACAAATGCGTGCAAGAGAAGAAGCAATCGCCAACCAAATTCCCCGTATGCAAAGAGATTAAGTACAAAGGAGAATTACCATGTCTACCAAGACTGCTATGATTACAATTGCCGGACGACCCAATGTGGGAAAGTCTACCTTGACGAATTATTTGGTCGGTGAAAAGATTGCGATTGTTTCCAACAAGCCGCAGACCACCCGTAACCGAATTTGCGGTATCGTTACCAAGGACGATACCCAATATGTGTTCGTGGACACACCCGGCTTTCACAAGCCCAGAAACAAGCTGGGCGATTATATGGTGAACATCACCCGCGATTCGATTGCCGATGTGGATTTGACCATATTGCTGGTAGAGCCGATTGCTTCAATCGGTCAGCAGGAACAGGCGCTGATTGAACAGTTACAAGCAAGGAAATGTCCGGTGGCATTGGCTATCAATAAGATTGATACCGTTGAAAAGGACAGCCTGTTGGAAGTGATTTCCGTCTATTCCCAAGCCTTCCAATTTAGTGCGATTATTCCCATCTCCGCAAAAAGCGGTGATGGCGTGGAACAGCTCCTTGCCGAATGTAGCAAGTATGCCGTTGAAAGTCCGTTCCTGTTCCCGGATGACATTTCCACCGACCAGCCGGAACGGCAGGTAATGGCAGAAATTATCCGCGAAAAATTGCTGTGGTCGTTAGACAGGGAAGTGCCCCACGGTACCGCTGTGGAAATCACAAAATTTTCCGAACGCGATAACGGAATTATCGATATTGACGCAACCATTTACTGCGAAAAAGCCAGCCATAAGGGCATTATTATCGGCAAACAGGGAGAAATGCTCAAGAAAATTTCCTCTATGGCGCGCACAGATTGCGAGCGTTTTATGGGCACAAAGGTATACCTAACCACTTGGGTTAAGGTA
>JAZNGK010000011.1:0-2733 GCA_045576395.1 Faecousia sp.
AACACTACGCGCCTGCCTGGCCTGCTCTACCAAGGTAGAAAACAATATGTATGTAGCAACCTTACCGTTCTTCCCGTTGGTGAAAGCGGTCTATGACATTGAGAAAGTAAAGCCTACCGAGCAAATTATGATGCAGTTGTATCCGGAAATCTATGCTTGTATCGGCTGTAACGCCTGTACCAACGCTTGTACCCAGGGCTTGAATGTTATGCAGTATATTGCTTATGCTCAGCGCGGAGAGTACGAGAAGTGTGCGGAAGAATCCTTTGACTGTGTTATGTGTGGTGTATGTTCTTCCCGTTGTCCTGCGGAAATTTCTCATCCTCAAGTGGCTATGCTTGCGCGTCGTTTGAACGGTAAGTATTTATTGCCACACTGTGCGCACTTGGACGAGCGCATTGAGGAAATTAACAGCGGCAAGTACGAGTTGTTGCTGGAAGAGCTGATGGGCAAGCCCATTAGCGAAATGCAGGAGCTTTACAACCATCGGGAAATTGAGAAATAAGGAGGTTTGCAGGATGTATCATGATACTTTTATGCAGGAATCCATCAAGAAGGTGGAAGCTTCCCGTGAAGCAAATATCCGTTTAGACCCCCGCAGAATGACCGCAGAAGAAAAGGATATTTTACTCAAGACCTACCATCCGGATTATAGAGAAGAAGAATTTACCGAGCTAAAAATGGGTCCAAACAAGGGCGAAAAAGTGCCCGTTGAATTGGCAAAATTATTGCAAGGCAATGCCCGTATCACTGCCGAGCAGGTAGACCTGACAAAGCCCGATTACGATGTTGATGTGCTGGTCATCGGTGGTGGTGGTGCAGGCTCCTCTGCTGCCATTGAAGCCCATGAAAACGGCGCAAACGTGATGATTGTTACCAAATTGCGTATCGGCGATGCCAATACCATGATGGCAGAAGGCGGCATCCAAGCCGCTGACAAGCCTGGGGACAGTCCTGCACAGCACTATTTGGATGCCTTTGGCGGTGGCCACTTTGCTGCGCAAAAGGACCTTTTGTATAAGCTGGTAAACGATGCGCCCGAGGCGATTCGTTGGCTGTCTGAGTTGGGTGTTGAGTTCGACAAGGCACCCGACGGAACTATGATTACCACGCACGGTGGTGGTACTTCCCGTAAGAGAATGCATGCCGCAAAGGACTATTCCGGTGCGGAAATTATGCGTACACTTCGCGACGAGGTGTTAAATCGCAGCATTCCCGTTGTGGATTTCACCGCGGTTATCGAGCTGATTAAAGACGATAAGGGCTGTTGTGCCGGTGCCGTACTTAAAAATATGGAAACCGGTGAACTGCTCGTTGCCAAGGCCAAGGCTGTCATTTTGGCAACCGGTGGTGCAGGACGCCTGCATTATCAAGGCTTTCCCACATCTAACCACTACGGAGCAACCGCTGACGGCTTAGTATTGGCATATCGTGCCGGTGCAAGATTGCTATACCCCGAAACCCTGCAATACCATCCTACAGGTGCCGCATTCCCTGCACAGATTTATGGCGCATTGGTAACCGAAAAGGTGCGTTCCTTGGGCGCAATGCTCATCAATGCAAATGGTGAAGCATTCATGAATCCGCTGGAAACGCGCGATGTTTCTGCCGCTTCCATTATTCGTGAATGTTCCGACCGCGGTAACGGTGTGCCCACACCCGAGGGCTTTGGCGTTTGGCTGGATACCCCGATGATTGAGCTGAAAAACGGTGAAGGTACAATCGAAAAGCGTATTCCTGCCATGATGCGTATGTTTGGAAAGCACGGAATCGATATTCGCAAAGAGCCTATCTTGATTTATCCCACCCTGCACTACCAAAACGGTGGCGTCAAAATCACCGATGACGGACAAACAGACATTGAAAACCTGTATGCCGCCGGTGAGGTCGTTGGAGGCATCCACGGTCGCAACCGACTGATGGGTAACAGCCTGTTGGATATCATTGTATTCGGTCGTAACGCAGGTCACCATGCTTCCGAAAAAGCAAAGCAAGTAACCGTCGGTCAGCTTACGCTGAATCATTTGAATACCTTCGCGCAGGAAAAGCAAGCAGCTTCAATTGATTCTGATATCGTTTCTCCTTTGCTGCTGCCTAACTATACCAGGCAGATGAACACAATATAGCGGGGGCATAAATTATGGAATTGTTTGAAGGTGTTATTCGTATTTCCGGCATCCCGTTTATGATGCTGTTTTTGATGGTTATTCTTGCACTAGGCTACCTACTCGGTCGTATAACCATCAAGGGCGTTTCCTTGGGAACTGCCGGTGTGTTTATCGTAGCACTCTTGTTTGGCGCACTCTATTATGATAATTTCAAAGAAATTCTCGGCTCTGCCGAGATAGCTAAAAACGGCCTGAAAATCATGGAGAATATTGGATTAATATTCTTCGTTACCTCTGTTGGCTTCATTGCCGGCCCGAAATTCTTCAAGAATTTACGGAAAAATTTCAAATCCTACATTTTCTTGGGAATTGCCATTATTTTGGTAAGTGGATTGAGTTGTGTTGCTTGCTATTTTGTGGGGAAAAACTTCGAGAATGACCCCAAGGAATTCATTGCAATTTTGGACGGCTTGCTGTCCGGCGCACTTACAACCACACCCGGCTTTACTGCCGCAAAGGATACTGTCGCAAACTTCTACGCATCAAATCCCGATTTGGCTGCGCGATACGAGTCTGCGGTTACTGTTGGTCATGGTATCGCTTATCTGTTCGGTGTTGTGGGCGT
>JAZNGK010000012.1:0-8732 GCA_045576395.1 Faecousia sp.
GGCGCCGCCCTGCGTGCAGGCGCGAAGGTGCTTTTTTGTAAAGACCCTGTGTCTACAAAGGGCGAAGTGCTTCATCAAATACTCCATAGCCTTTCCGGTCAGTACGATGCGTACTGTGTGTTTGACGCGGATAACATCGTCGATTCCCGATTTTTGTCCCGTATGAACGATGCTATCTGTGCCGGTGCGAAGGTAGCAAAAAGCCGTCAATGTGCCCTAAATCCGTATGACAATTGGGTGTCGGGCGGTTATGATTTGTACTTCCAAAGCGTCAATCTGCTCCATAGCCGCGCGAGAATGGCGTTCCCCTTGAGCGCAAAGCTGATAGGCACAGGCTTTATGGTTACCGATGCGCTGCTTGCGCAGCTGGGCGGTTGGAATACGCACACATTAACAGAGGATATCGAATTTGCGGTTCAATGCGCTATGATAGGGCAGAGGGTGTATTTTGTTCCCGAGGCAGTTACCTATGACGAAGAGCCGCTTTCGTTCCCTGTTTCTATGCGTCAGCGGCGGCGTTGGAGCGCCGGCGTGCAGAGTGTTGCCAATCGGTACACATTCCGTTTGCTGTTTATGCGTCCGAGCTGGCTCCGTTGGGATTTGGCGGCGCATATCAATATGATTTATATGCAACTGATTGCGCTTGTCCCCGTTTTGTACGGATTGTTTTCTATGCCGTTTGCGAAAGCGATGATAAGCTTGGGAATTTCACTGTTAGGCTTTGTTTTCGGTGGAATTGCCATGGCGTTATTCCTCTCACTTACCGCAAAGCGCAAGCTGCTGAAACAATGGAAAGCGATTCTGTGCTATCCGCTATACCTAGCCTCTTGGTATCCGCTACACATTTGGGCGTTGATTTCCAAGCCAAAGACATGGAAGCCGATTGCACACGGTACAGCCAAAAAACAGCAGGAAGCGGAAGAAATGCAAACGATATAAAAATAGCGTGTTTAGGAAAATGCTCCTAAACACGCTATTTTATTTTGCGGATAAGTCCACATTTCTGCGGAGAATACTCATTGGCGGTACAGTACAGGGGAGCTGCAAGTAAAATTGCATTTGGGGCGTTCTCGGCTCTGCTAACGGCTCACCGTCTAAGGTCTGCATGGTACCGACTTGGAAAGCAAACGGACGCATATCAGGCCCGACAGCCTCTAAGCTATCGCCTTGTGTGAATTTGTTGCGCAGACTGCATAGCGCTAAGCCGTTTTCATCACACTGTTCCACAATGGCGCAAATTTGCCACTCCCTAATATATCGCGAGTGCGCGGTATACTGACCGGGATAGCCGTAATAAAAGCCTGTAGAATAATAGCGATGGCTCACATGCTCGACTTCATCGCGCCAAACGGGGTCAAGCGCTCGACCTGCTGAAACATCATCAATTGCGTGGCGGTAAGCGCCTGTAACGATGGCGGCATAGTAGGCGGATTTGGCACGCCCTTCGATTTTGATGCAATCGATACCTGCATCCATCAAATCCTGCAAGTGGTCAATGGTGCACATATCTCTGGAATTCATAATGTAGGTGCCCTTTTCGTCTTCAAATACGGGGAAGTATTCACCGGGGCGCCTTTCTTCCATCAGCGCATACTGATAACGACAGGGCTGGGCACAGGCACCGCGATTGGAATCCCGTCCGGTCATATAGTTGCTGAGCAGACATCTGCCGGAGTAGCTTACGCACATCGCGCCATGACCGAAGGTTTCAATTTCCAATTCTTTGGAAGTTTTCTCGCGAATAGTACGAATTTCTGTTAAATTAAGCTCTCTTGCCAATACCACGCGTGTTGCGCCCAAATCGTACCAAGCTTGCGCGCATTCGTAGTTGGCAATTGATTGTTGGGTGGAGATGTGCCGCTGACATTTTGGCGCATACTTGCCTGCAAGGACAAATGCGCCCATATCTGCCACAATTAAGGCATCTACGCCTGCATCCTGCAGCTGCTCCAAATAGGGGGGAAGCGATGCGATTTCCTCGTTGCGTGGCATGGTGTTGACGGTAACATGCACCTTTACGCCATGGCTGTGGGCAAATTCCACAGCCTTTGGCAGTTCCTCTGCAGAGAAATTCCCTGCAAAGGAACGCATACCGAAAGCAGTACCTGCCAAATATACCGCATCAGCACCGTACAGAACGGACATTTTTAGCCGTTCCATATCACCGGCAGGACTGAGTAATTCTAATTTTCTCATGCGCCCCCCATCAATTCCGCCACATTTTTGAGGTGTTCGCTTTCTGTGATGGCGAACCGGTGGGCGTGCTTGCTGCTGTCATATACGAAGTATTGGTATTGCGTATCGTTCGGCTCCAGCGTTGCGTAAAGTGCGTGAACACCCATATTGCAGATAGGTCCGGGAGGGATACCTTGGTTCTTACGGGTATTGTAGGGGCTGTCTGTATTCAAATGCTCTGCGGTTAATTCATCAATTTCACCGAAGTAATCTCCAAGCGCATAGTAAACGGTCGCATCAGCGCCCAAAGACAGAATGTTGGGGTTGGACAGCCGATTGTAAAATACAGAGGCAATATCGTAGCATTCGCTGTCGGATGCGGATTCCTTTTGAATGACTGAAGCCAGGGTTACCACTTGGTGTAGAGTAAGGGTGTGCTCTTGGATATAAGCGGAAGAAAACCCTTTTGCTTTGAGCTTGTTGGCAAAATTGGTTTGTATCACCGTAAAGTCGGACTTCATCTTGTCGGTGAAACGGTCATCAAATTCGCTTAGGAATTTCTCAATTACACGACGGGGCTCATCATTTGTGTAAAAGCTGTAAGTGTCCGGTGCCATATAGCCTTCCAGGCAGTACTTGCTTCCGCGACTGACACCCTCTAAGAACCAATAATCCGTCAGCTCGCCATTGGCGGCATAGTCTTCCAATTCGGCAACGGTGCAAACCTTTTTCTCCTCTAGGAGCTTAAAGATTTGCGCGCAGTTTACGCCCTCGGGGAACATAATATCTACTACTTCGCGGTGAGGTCCGTAGTTGACCATGGCATTTATCATGGCGTTGTAATCCAAATGGGAATTGAGGGTGAATGTGCCTGCATCAATGTCGTCGTCCTTGCCGGTAACCTTGGCAAAGAATTCAAAGAGCGAAGGATAGCGAATTAAATTCGCGTTTTTCAGCTTTTTGGAAATGGTTTCAATGGAGTCGTCCTCTGTGATGGTAATGGTGATTTTTTGGGATTCCTTACCGAATGCCATAATATCGGCACAGTAGACCCATAGCACACGACCGAGGGAAATACCAATGGCAAGAATCAAAACCAACCAAATAACGGTTGCCAAAATATGGGGAATGCCGAGCAAACCGTATTCGTCCTTTTTCTTGGGGCGACCCTTTTTTTCGACCACTTTTTTGGGCTTTTTGGGTAGTTCTTCGGGAATTTCATCGGATAGTGGTTCCGGCGCTTCTTCCGGAATGATGGACACTTTTTCCAATTCCTCGGGAGAGATGTTTGACCAATCTACAGAGAGGATTTTCTCTATTTCATCCTCGTCGTCTTCCGGCAGTATCACTTCCTCGGCAACAGCCGGTTCTTCCGCTTGCACAGGCGCTTCCTCGGGCTTGGCAAACTGCTTTGCCAATTCACCTGCACCCACTTCGGTAACGGCATCTGTACCGTTAAGCAGTTCGTCCAACCACTTTTGATTCTCCGCTGAAAGCTGATTCTTTTCGTTATTATCCATGCGTAAACCTCCTATCAGCGAATGACAATTTGGTGTGCGATTTTGTTTGCGGCTTCAGCACCTTTCAGCGCTTCAACCAAAGCCAGACCAAATCCAATTGCACAGCCGGCAGATGTGCCGGTGATGAGCTTTCCGTCTCTGACACAGGCGGCAGATACAATATTGGCGTTGCCCATGCCGTCTTCACAGCCGGGGTAGCAGGTTGCCTGCTTGTTGTCGGTGATGTGCAGGTCGGCAAGGACAGTCGGTCCTGCGCAAATGGCGGCAACGAACTTGCCGTTTTCCCACGCAAATCGCAAGGCATTCAGCGCACCCTCGCTGGCTCTTGCAGATGCAACACCACCCAGACCACCGGGCAGAACAATCATATCCAAATTGGTCAAATCCAGCTCGTCTAAGGTTATGTCGGCTTCGATGCCGATATTATGACCGCCATAAACCGTTTTGCCGTTAATGCCGACGGTAAGCACATCAATGCCTGCGCGACGCAATAAATCAACGGGTGTAATGGCTTCCATTTCCTCAAAGCCTGTTCCAAGCAAAACATATACCATATCTTAATCCTCCAGACATTTGACCACATGGCTGTAAATTTCTGCGTGAATATCCTCGATAGAGCGCATAGCACCGTCTTTTACACAGTTGATAACCGTCCAGCCGTAGTACTTTGCCGCTGCACGACCGGTTTTCCGACAGGTAGCCAAATATTGCATATCCTGCTCATGAATATCTGCTTTGGTGTTGGTGTCAGCCTCTCTGCTACGGAGCATCTTTTCCGTGAAATCCGTGGGGACATCCAAGTAAATGACCAAATCCGGCTTCGGAAGACCGAGCTTCTCGTACTCAAAATCGTACAGCCAATGCAAGAATTGCTCCATGGCCGCACCCGATTCTTTAGATGCTTGGTGAACGGCATTGGAGGTCGTATAACGGTCGGATAATACCAATCCGCCATCTTCATACCATTGACCCCAATCCATTTTATAGGAGGCGTATCGGTCTACCGCATAAAAGGACGATGCGGCATAGGCGTTAACATCGGTCGGCTTTGCGCCAAACTGACCGCCCAAATACATACGAATGAGGGCAGAGCTTTCCTCACTGTAACGGGGAAAGACCAAATGCTTAAAAGAAATATTATCTTTTTCCAAATGCTGGGACATCATACGAAACTGCGTGGATTTTCCCGAACCGTCAGTTCCTTCAATTACAATTAGTTTGCCCATTTTTTGCAAACTCCTTTTCGATTTTTTGCTATAAAATATCAACATAAAATATACCATATTTTCCTGTGTTTGTCCATGGAAATCTAAAAATTTAATGACATTGGGGAAAATAGAGGCACAATGGTTGCAAAGAAACGGGAAATCTGCTAAAATAATTGCAATAATCGGAAAGTAAAGGATGTTAAATACATGGAAGAAAGTTTGACATTTCGGGATTTAGGTCTGTCTGAGGCAATGCTGAAGGCGCTGGAGAAGAAGGGCTACGGCTATCCCACCACGATTCAAGCGCAGGCAATTCCCGAATTTATGGGTTGGAAGGATGTAATCGCAAAAGCGCCTACGGGTACAGGCAAGACCTTTGCGTTCGGCATTCCGATGATTGAACATGTTGATGTGTCATGCGATGGGGTGCAAGGCTTGATTTTGGCACCGACGCGTGAGCTGGCCATTCAGATAGGGGACGAGCTTCGCGGATTACTTACCTATTACCAAGGGATTCGTGTGGCTGTGCTTTATGGCGGTGCAGGCATTGTCGGTCAGGCGAAACAATTAGAGAAGAAACCGCAGATTGTAGTGGCAACACCCGGTCGTCTGATGGACCACTATAACCGTAAAAATATCCGCTTGGATAAGATTCAGACGGTTGTGCTGGATGAAGCGGACAGAATGTTGGATATGGGCTTTTTCAAGGATGTTACCAAAATCATTGAAAAGGTCAAAAACCGTAAGAATTTGGGCCTGTTTTCGGCGACTATCTCGCAAGAGGTTATGACCGTTTCTTGGATGTACCAACGCGACGAGGTGGAGATTACAGTCCAGCCGAAACAGGAAGACCGCCCCGATATTGACCAATATTCCATCACTGTAACGCCCTTAGAAAAGGCGGAAACTGCCCTGCGGTTGATTCGTACGCAAAATTATGAACGGGTGATGATTTTCTGCAATACAAAGCATATGTGCCAACGCCTTTGCGATGATTTCCAACGAGCAGGTGCAGATTGCGATTGTATTCATGGCGATATCCGTCAAAGCCAAAGAGAGAAGACGATGCAACGGTATCGGGACGGAAAGTTGGCAATTTTAATCGCTACGGATGTGGCATCTCGCGGTATTGATGTAGACGATGTGGATTGCGTCATAAACTTTGATGTGCCGGAGGAGAACGAATACTATGTTCACCGCATCGGCAGAACGGGCAGAGCCAAGCGCAAGGGCGTTGCTTGGTCTATTGTCGGCAATTTCCCCGAGAAGGCAAAGCTCGATGAGATTGCCAAATACTCCGCCTATACCATTCACCCCATGCTTCTCAGGGACGATGGGAGCTTGCACCAGGAAGAGGTCAAAGCGCCTGTCGTGAAGAAGCGTTTTCGATGAACGCCAAGGAACGGGGCTTTCTGCTACTGACAAGTCAGTTGGGGGACCCCGAACGAAAACCCTTGACAGTCGCCCAATTTCGTACCCTTGCCATGCGTGTTATGCAAATGGAAAAGCCGACCATTTCACGCGACTTGGCAGAGGCGGATTTGGTGGCTTTGGGTTATGACCGCTCTATGGCATTTCGGATAGTGCAGTTGCTAATAGACGAGGGCGGACTTGATAGGTATTTGAATCGCGGTCGCTTGCAGGACTGTGTTCCGATTAGTCGTGTCAGTCGTGCGTATCCGCGCGGTGTGCGAAAGCGATTGGGCTTAGATGCACCCGGTTGCCTGTGGGCAAAGGGCGATGTTTCTTTGCTAAGCACCCAAATGATTGCGCTTGTGGGCAGTCGGGAGTTGCATACACCCAACAGCGCCTTTGCGGAAACGGTTGGGCGAGAAGCCGCCCGACAGGGGATAACCCTTGTTTCCGGCAACGCAAGAGGCGCAGACCGTGTGGCACAGCAGGCGTGCTTAGACAGCGGTGGCAGGGTTATCAGCATCGTTTCGGACGAACTGCAAAAATATCCGCTTACGCACAATATCCTCTATCTATCGGAAGATAGCTTTGATGCATCCTTTTCCGTTATCCGTGCGCTCAGTCGCAATCGTGTCATACACGCGTTGGGGTACTTGACCTTTATTGCGCAAAGTGAAGTGGGCGTGGGCGGCACGTGGGACGGCACAGCTAAGAATTTGCGAAAGGGTTGGAGCCCTGTGTTTTGCTTTGCCGACGGCAGTGCGGCATCTTTGGAGCTGGAACAGCTCGGCGCAACGCTCGTTGATACAGCGCAGTTATCGGATTTTACCGCCCTGCAAGCCAATATAGAAAGCTTTATTTAGAAAAAAGCCGAAACCCTTACAGTAGGGGTTTCGGCTTTTTGGCACACCAGAAGGGATTCGAACCCCCGACCCCCTCCTTAGGAGAAACGATTATCTCGTTTTTCTGATATTAAGCGTTACAAATAGTACGAGATAGTCCGAAAATCAGGAGAAATTCCAAACTTTTAAATCCAGGTCGTGTTAGCAGATATTAGCCAGTACGTATAGTCCAAAATAGTCCTGTTAGCAAATTGTTAGCAAAAACTTATAAAACCTCGACCGTCGCCATCTGCAATCAGCGACCCTATAAAGCAGCTCTTGTTTAACACAAGGGCTGCTATTTTTATATTTAGCCTGACCGATATAATCCCAGCTCGTTTCTGAACTGTATGACCGCCCTGATGTTGCGTTGCCGCTTTGCGAAGGGCACAAAGCCCATCTGCAAAGCTTGCGCCTTGCCTCAGAACAGTCATGCAGCTCAGAAATCTGCGACCCAGGCGGAATGGATGATTGGTTCAGGCGAGATTTTAAGAAGCCGATGGGCTGACGCCCATCAATGAGTGAAATATTGGCTGAGCCGATCAGACACCCGCCTGGGCGGGCTGGGATTATATCGGGCAGGCTTAAGAAAGGAGAAAATGCAATGAAATGTTTACGCAAGTTCAAGTGGGTCAAATTACCCCGGAAAGAGATGCCGGAATTAAAAGGCCGGCTGGGCTATTGGCTGAAGCTTGCTGAGAGCGCTGCCTTCCGCAAGGGTATTAGCACCTACTGCGGCCACAAGAACCCTGTAGAGCCCGGAATGTGGGCAGGTGGCATCGTGGGTGTAAAAGCCATTCTTGGCGTTAGAAGCCGCGCAAAGGCTTTACAGATACTGGATCATCTGAAGGCGCTGGGATACCTGACCTATACACTGGATTCTGAGACCAAGCTGCTAACTTACCAAATCACCGATTGGGTGATGGAGTGTACCGGTGAGGAATGCATGGACGGCGCTGTATACGCCACGCCCGGTTACGGGTTTCTTTGCATGCCCAGAGATATCACCGAGCGTCTTGCTGAACAGGGCTACAAGTTTGATGTGGCAGATGCCTGGTTGGATCTGTGGTGTCACACTGTGTTCCGTGATTATGGAAATGCATTTTCTTTCCTTTCGCCCGTGGTCCAGTATGGCAAGTATGGCTCTATGCTGACCTTGGAGACATTGGGTAAGCGCTGGGGCTGGGAGAAGACCAAGGTATGGCGTTTCTTTAGAGACTATGCGACTTGTTTCCAGCTCTACCGTTTGCCGAATTCCTATGGTTGTGTGATCTACAGCCGGTTTTATCCTACCTGTGATGAGATCCAGATGCCGGAGGAAGAAAGCGTTATGCGTATTTTCCGCGAAATACTCATTCGTGCCCAAAATACGCATACCGAGGGTACTCGTAACGAAAAGGGCAACCGCTATACTGCGTGGAAGAGCCGCCGTGTGATTAAGGCGCTGGAGGAGCGTGAGCAAAACCAGTATGGGGAAACTGCGCCTATTCAGAATGAGTCTGGAGTTAGCGTGGCACTTTCTGCCCTATATAACG
>JAZNGK010000013.1:0-12670 GCA_045576395.1 Faecousia sp.
AAGGGAAAAAGGTTGGGTAATTTTAGAAATTTTTTGATAAAAATAGCGTGCCGAAAGTGCGGCACGCTTTATATATCCCCCAGTCTTATTGCCTGAATCCGGCAATAAGACAGCCCCCTTTAGGCAAGGGGGCCATTTTTAATTCTTCAGGCTTTGCAGAGGGGCAGGGATGCGGCCGCCGCGGGCGATGAAGTCCTCGGAAGACTCCGGATGCACCGGCATAACCGGCGCGCTGCCAAGCAGGCCGCCCATTTCTACCCTGTCGCCCACAACCTTATTGGGCGCCGGAATGATACGCACAGCGGTGGTCTTGGAATTGACCATGCCGATTGCCGCCTCGTCTGCAATAATCGCAGAAATCGTAGCGGCATCGGTATCGCCGGGAACGGCAATCATATCCAGACCCACAGAGCAGACGCAGGTCATAGCTTCCAGCTTTTCCAAGGTAAGCACGCCGGACTCTGCCGCCGCAATCATACCCTCGTCCTCGGACACAGGAATAAACGCACCGGAAAGCCCACCGACGTGGTTAGACGCCATCACGCCACCCTTTTTCACCGCATCATTGAGGAGTGCCAACGCAGCCGTTGTGCCATGCGTGCCGCAGACCTCCAAGCCCATTTCTTCTAGGATTCTGGCAACACTGTCGCCCACAGCAGGGGTCGGCGCCAAGCTCAAGTCCACAATGCCGAAGGGCACGCCCAACCGCTTGCCTGCTTCCACGCCCACCATTTGACCCATACGGGTAATGCGGAAGGCGGTCTTTTTAATAGTTTCTGCCACCACATCAAAGGGTTGACCCTTGACGCTTTGCAAGGCATGGTACACCACACCCGGGCCGGAAACGCCCACATTCAGCTCACATTCCGGCTCACCGACTCCATGGAACGCGCCCGCCATAAAGGGATTATCCTCCACAGCATTGGCAAAAACCACCAGCTTTGCGCAGCCCAATCCATCGTTATCCGCGGTAATTTCCGCGGTTTTTTTGATAATTGTTCCCATCTTGGCAACCGCGTTCATATTGATACCTGCCTTGGTAGAGCCTACATTGACACTTGCGCACACCCGTTCGGTAACACGCATCGCTTCGGGAATCGAATCCATCAAAATCCAATCGCCCTTCGTACAGCCCTTCTGCACCAACGCGGAAAAGCCACCGATAAAATTCACGCCACATTCCTTGGCGGCTCTATCCATAGCAATCGCCAACGGCACATAAGAATCGGTATTACAGGTATTTCCCACCAAGGCAATCGGTGTTACGGAAATGCGTTTATTTACAATGGGAATACCGAATTCCCACTCGATGTCTTCACCCACCCGTACCAAATTCTCCGCGCGACGGGTAATTTTATCATAAATCCGTTGCGCGCAGATTTCCACATTCTCATGGGCGCAATCCAAAAGAGAAATGCCCATGGTAATGGTACGAATATCCAGGTGCCGCTTATCTATCATATCCTGCGTGGTTAAAATATCCTTAAAATCCAGCATAACGACTCCTTATACCTGATGCATTGCTTGGAAAATCTCTTCCCGTTGCAAACGAATAGACAGATTCATTTCCTTGCCCTTTTCTTCCAATTTCTGCGCAAGCTCAGCTATCGGACAGATGCTTTCCGTCATATCCACCGCCATCATCATAGTAAAATAGCCCTGCATAACCGTCTGCCTGATGTCCAGCACATTGACATGATACGATGCCAATTCCACGCAAACTGCGGCAATAATGCCTACTTTGTCTTTGCCCACAACCGTTACTATCGCTTTCATATTCCTTCTCCTTACAGGTCATAATCTGCGCACACGCGGCTGTCCAAGAAATGCCAAAAATGTTCCTTTGCTGCCAAATGGGCAGGGTGAGATGCATAATTTTTCAGTGCCTCTCTGTCGGAAAATTCCGAATACAGGGCGTAATCCATACCGCCTTGGTAGGCGGCTCGAATTTCCATATGGGTTAGTCCGGGTATCACGCCCACAAGCGGCTCCAGCTGTGCACGAATGATGGCAACGGCTTCCGCCTTATCCACGCCCTCTTTGAGGGTGTATAACACAATATGCTTTACCATACTTCTCTCCTTATAACAATACCGGGACCGGCGAACCGGCCCCGGTATGTAATGTCAATTAAGCCTCTTCGACAGTTTCTGCGACAGTTTCTTCAACTGCCTCTTCAGCTGTTTCTTCGACTGCTTCTTCAACCGGCTCCAGCAGAGCGCGAATGGACAGGGAGATGCGCTTATTCTCAGCGTCAACCTCGGTAATCTTTACCTGCACTTCTTGACCCTCAGCCAACACATCCTCAGGCTTACCGATACGCTTGTTAGCAATTTGGGAAATGTGAATCAAGCCGTCAACACCGGGGATAATCTCGGCAAATGCACCGAAGGTCATCAGCTTCACAACCTTTGCATTCACCACATCACCAACGCTGTAAGTGGTCATAAACTTGTTCCAAGGATTCATTTCGCTGGTCTTGTAGCCCAGAGAAATCTTGCGCTTCTCAGCGTCCAGAGCGATGACATAAACATCAATCTCATCACCGACAGCAACCACATCAGCAGGTGTCTTAATCCGATTCCAGCTCAGCTCGGAAACGTGCACCATACCGTCCACGCCACCGATGTCCACGAATGCGCCATAGGAAGTCAGGGACTTAACGGTACCGTGGTACTTTGCGCCGACCTCAATCTCACTCCAAATCTTCTCCTGTGCGGCCTTACGGGACTCGGAAGAAACAGCACGGATAGAGCCAATCACGCGACGACGCGCACGATTCACTTCGGTAATCTTCAGCTCGGTGGTCTTGCCCACCATACCGGTCATATCGCCACCCTTGGCAATACCGGATTGGGAAGCGGGGATGAATACGCGGATGCCCTTAACATTGGCAACCAAGCCGCCCTTGTTCTCCTCGGTGATGGTACCCTCAACGGTGGTCTTCTCTTCACACCAAGTCGCCATCTCGTCCCAAACCTTCATGCCTTCCAGCTTCTTTCTGGACACTTGGCAAACGCCCTCCTGGTCATTGACGCGAACAACGAATACCTCGATTTCGTCGCCTACCTTCAGAACATCTTCGGGCTTTACGGTGGGGTCTGCGCTGACTTCATCATACGGAATATAACCGGCATGCTTGGTGCCCAAGTCGATTTGGACTTCCGTGGCGCCAATACCGGTAACGATGCCGATAACCTTATCTCCTGTATTTAAAGTCTTGATGGACTGCTCGAGAAGCGCCTCAAAGTTCTCCTCCTGCACAGCCTCAACATTAGTAATTTCGCTCATAGTCTTGTTGACCTCCTTTATAATCCACGCCGGCGTAGATGCACCGGCCGTGATTCCAACATCAGCCACACCGCGAAAAAATACAGGCTCCAACTCCGAGGCATTATCCACCAGAGCAACCCTATCGCAGTGCTCCCGACAAATCATCGCAAGACGGCCTGTGTTGGAAGAGTGTGTATCACCTACAACGACCATGGCCTGACAGACTTTACTTAAGCTTGCCGCCTCGCTTTGCCGAAATTCAGTAGCTTTGCATATTGTATCAAATATTTTTACATTAGTAAACACTTTTTTTGCAAAATTTTCGCAAGAAATCCATAAAGATTCCGTAGAAGTGGTCTGACAGACCATACTGATAGGTGTATCGAGCGAAATTTCACCGGAATTTACCCATTCTTTCAGTTCGTCCACATTTTCAAAGACCGCACAACGGGTACACCAGCCGGCAATTCCCTCTACTTCCGGATGGCTTCGGGTGCCAATAATCACAGGGAGTCTGCCTTCGGACTCGGCCTTACTTACGATACCATGAATCCGCTTGACAAACGGACAGGTGGCGTCCACCACCTTCACGCCCCTTGCCTCCAACGCATCCTGCACAGCTTTGGTTACGCCATGAGAACGAATGACAACTGTTTCACCCGACTCGGCTTGCTGCGGAGAATCGATTACACGCACGCCCATTTCCTCAAAATGCCGAACGGCATGACGGTTATGGATAATGGGGCCTAGGGTGCAGACCCGTTTATCTGCCGATGCCGCCTGCTCTACCAGCTCAACTGCCCGATTCACACCGAAGCAAAAGCCGGCGCTTTCCGCTACACGAACGCTCATAGAGAAATCTTCTCCCGAATAATGGTCTGCATGGCAGAAACAACACCCTCAATATCTAATTCCGAGGTATCCAATTTAATGGAATCGCGCGCCATTTTCAGCGGTGCGATTTCCCGATGGGTGTCTTGATAATCACGCTGTTGGATTTCCTTGAGCACCACCGCGTAATCAGCCTTCTGTCCCTTAGCAAGTAATTCGTCCGTACGACGCTTGGCGCGCACCTCAGGAGAGGCGGTGAGGAAAATTTTAACATCTGCCTTTGGCAGAACGACTGTGCCGATGTCCCGTCCGTCCATAATCACATTATGTGCCTTTGCCACATCCCGTTGCATATCCAGCAGCACCTCGCGGACAACTGCGTGCGCAGATACTAAGCTTGCCTTTTGGGAGATGTCTTGCGTACGAATTTCATCGGTTACATCCATGCCATTCATCAGCATATGCTGTTTGCCCTCTGCATCGTATTGGATTTCAATGGTCAGCTCGTCGATGTAGCGCTCCACGCCATCGACATCCTTGGGGCTGACACCCAGCAAATCCATAAAATATGCCACAGTACGGTAAATCGCACCGGTATCCACATAATAATAACCCAGCTCCTTCGCCAATCGCTTGGCGATGGTGCTTTTACCTGCACCGGCAGGTCCGTCAATTGCAATTGCATAGGTCTTTGCCATTTCTCTTTCCTCCTTATTCTGCCTGCTTGCGCAATTTGCGTAACGCCGCAGCTTCCGTTTGAAGCACTTCGTCAGGTGTCATACCCAGCGCTTCTCCTGCTTGTTGGGGTGTCTGCGGTAGGTCGCCCTCCAAACCGAAGCGTAGCGTAAGAAGTTTCGCCTCTTGCGCGGTGAGCATAGACAGCATTTCCGAAATACGCTCACGCATTTGAAAATATGCCGTATCCTCTACCCCATAATTGTCTTCAGCCGTTTCTTCCTTTGTTTCACGCGATTGTTCCACCCGTTGCCTCTGTTTTGCCTGGGACAGTAGATTCGCATAAACGGTCGCCTCCGCAACCGACACATGAATCGCCTCGGCAATCTCCTCTAAGGTGGGATTTCTTCCCAACTCGGCAAGCAGGCGCTGGTCCATATCCCGATAGTCCTCCATACCCTGCCGCATCTTCTGCCCGATGCCGCAAGAACGCGCCTGCAGCCATACCGCCTTGGCTAAATATTGGTCAATCCACCAATTTATATGGTTTACATAACCTCCATCTTTGTAGCAGAGAATTCCCTGCCACAGGCCCAAGCTACCCTCTTGAATCAAGTCAAGCAGTAACACACCGCGACCCGTCATCGCGCAAGCGCGACGGACAACATTATGCAAAGAACCGTTCACCAGCTCCTGCTCTGTAACGGCATTTCCCTTGGCATAGCGTTCTGCCAAGGCTTCGACATTCGCTGTGGGAATGGCGGCAATTTCTTCCAAGTATAATTTAAGGGGGTCGTTTTCATCCAGGCTGTTTAACAGCTGACCGCTTTCGACCAGCTTTTGTTCCAGCCGCAACCGCACAGCGGCTTCACCGCTACCGTTGTCGTTCGGCAAATCGGAAATATCCAGCGCAACGCCCTTTTTCTCCAAATCGAGCAGGGCATTCTCTGCATCTGCCTCCGACACATCCTCTAACAACGCAAAGCATTGGGCTCCCGAAATACTATCCCCCGATTGCAACGCATCGATTGCCTGTTCCCAAGGGCTTTGCGCAAATGTAAATTCCATCAGCTTAAAAAATCCTCCAATCCCAAGCCGGCACTCAGCTGTTGTAGCTTGTCCATCGCTTGGTGTTCAATCTGCCTTGCGCGTTCTTTGGAAACGCCCAGCTTTTCACCGATAGCCTCCAGCGAATAGCAACACGCATCCTCCATACCGAATCGCAAACGCAATAGCCTTTGTTGCCGTTCCGGCAGTTGCCCCAACAGGGCATTGATAGTATACTCCAATTCCCGTCGCACCAATTCCTCTTGTGGCTGTGGCGCTTGCAAGTCCTCTAAAAGAACGCCCAGCGTTCCCTCTTCCTCACCGGCAGGCGCATCCAAAGAACACACCTCCGGCACCAGCGACAGGTACTCCTTCACTTTCTTTACGGAAATTTGACTGCACTGCGCAATCTCGTCTAATTCCGGCTCACGCTCCAGCTCCTGTTGCAAGGTGGCTTTCACGGCCAGCACCTTGCGAATTCGCTCAGCCGTATGTATCGGCACACGAATCAGCCCTGCATGGTTAAGAATACAACGGCTGACACCTTGGCGAATCCATTTGGTCGCATAGGTGGAGAAGCGATAATCCAAGGAATAATCAAACTTCTTTGCCGCAATCAGCAGACCGATACTGCCCTCTTGAATAAGGTCCAGCAGCGGTACACCGCGTCCGGCATATTCCTTTGCAACAGACACCACCAATCGCAAATTGGCGCTGACCATTTTTCGGATAGCCTCCGTATCGCCCTCGGCGCATTGTTTGGCGAGTGTTCTTTCTTCCTCGCGTGTCAAACGGGGAATGGTCCGAATCTGTTGCAGATATTGCTGTACCTCGTCCTCTCCGTGGCTGACGGAAATTTCCTGTTCTTCCAGCAGGGTCATACTTGCGTTCCCTTACTTTCCTTTAGTTTATTTCTAAGTGCCAGCAGGTCATCATCGGAGCTGACCTGCCTGCTCTGCTGTTCCTCCAAAATGATTTTCACACAATCGCGGAAGGCAGCTTCATTCACAGGACCGGTATGCTTTTGGCAGACACCTGCCAAATGGGAAGCCTCCTCTGCCGTCAAATCCTCCAATACGCCCAAAGCGATTTCCATGCCCACGCCATGGCGTTTTTGCATTTGCGCATACACACGACCCAACAGCTCCACAGAAAAATGCGCCTGCGTTAAGTTTTGACAAGTATCCAACAGGGCAGGCTCGCGGAAGGCTTGGACAAGCACGCCCTCCTCTGCCAATGCGGATTTCATATTATCATAGCGGATAGACCTATCCTTCGGCTGTAACGCCTTTACGGGCGATAAATCTATCTTTTCCTGCTTGTTTTTCTCCTTGGCAAGCCTTCGCTTGAAGGCTTTGCTGACCTCCAGCTTCATCGCGTCCATACTGATACCGGCCGCCTCCGCCACGCGATTGCTGTAAACCTCTCGCGTAACAGAGCTGTCCAGCGTACAAATCAGCTCTGCCGATTCATGGACATAGCGAATTTTCTGCTCATCTAAATGCAAATCGTACTTTTTGCGAATGGCATTGAGCTGGTATTCCACGCGATTAGACGATTCCTCCAGCAAGAGCTTAAACTTATCTGCGCCGAATTTTTTCAAAAATTCGTCCGGGTCTTTGGCATCGCGCATTTTCAGCACCTTCACCCGCAAGCCTGCCTTTTCCAAAATGGGAATGGCACGCGCAGTTGCGTTCTGCCCTGCCTCGTCGCCGTCGTACAGCAGAATAATCTGCTCGGCATAACGGGTCATAAGCGTTGCCTGTTCTTCCGTAAGGCTTGTACCCAAGGACGCCACCGCATTGTCAAACCCGTACTGATGCAGGGCAACCACATCAATATTGCCCTCAACCAAAATCAAACTGCCTGCCTTGCTCTTTTTCGCAAGATTCAAACCAAACAGGTTTTTGCGCTTGTTAAAAATAATCGTTTCCGGAGAGTTTAAGTATTTGGCGGTATCTTTATCGTTTTTCAGTGTTCTGCCACCAAAACCAATCACATTCCCACGCACATCAATAATCGGGAACATCAATCGGTCGCGAAAGCGGTCATACACCGCATCGTTCTTCTGGGATTTGGTTACCAAGCCGGAATCCAACAGCTCCTGTTGCGTATAACCCTTTTCCTTCATGGCTTTGACTAAAAAATCCCAGCTGTCCGGCGCGTAGCCGACACCAAAGGTGGTGAGTATGGATTTGGACATACCGCGCCCCAAGGCGTAATCCAAAGCCTGTTTGCCGATGGGTGCATATAGCTGAGCATGGAAGAAACGAGCCGCCTCTTTATGTAGCGCCCACAAGCGCTCCTGCGCCTTATAACGGCTTTGGTACTGTTCGTCCTCCGGCACCTGCAAGCCTGCGCGTTTTGCCAAGGCACGCACCGCATCCGGATAGCTTAAGCCCTCCAATTCCATCATAAAATTGATGGCGCCGCCACCTTTATGACAGCCGAAGCAATAATAAATTCCCTTATCGGGTGAAACGGAGAAGGAGGCGGTCTTCTCCCCATGGAAGGGACACAAGCCAAACATATTGGCACCGGAGCGCTTTAAGCTCACATACTGCCCCACAACATCCTCAATGGGATTACGGGCGATGAGTTCATCAATAAATGACGCAGGAAATGCCATATTTTACCTCTCCTTTCCGAAAAACTTCTGATATTTTACCACATTATCCGCGGATATGCCACCCCGACGGGGTGAATAATTCCGTATATTTGTCCACCGCATAATTGTCGGTCATACCGGCAATGTAATCGCAAACCGTACGCTTCATGCCCTCTAAGGACATCTGCGGTTGGAAATCCGCAGGCAGCGCCTCCGGATTGGCATAGTAGTACGCATACAGGTGTTTGAGCATTTCACGCGCCTTGTTTTCCTCACCCTTGGCAACCGGATTGCGGTAAACCCGTTCAAACATAAACTCCCGCAATTCCTGCAACGCCTTTTCCACCTGCGTGGACAGCGACACCTGCCCTGCCTCACGGGTGGTGGTAATCATATCGCAAACCAAGGTATTGATTCTGGCGGAATGGGTCGCGCCCAAGGTTTTGAGCACAAATTTGGGGATTTGGTCTCTGTCTAAAATGCCTGCACGCACGGCATCGTCAATATCGTGGTTGACATACGCCATACGGTCTGCCCAGCGAACAATTTTGCCCTCCATGGTTTCGGGTACAAATGAACCTGTATGCCCCAGGATGCCCATACGCACCTCGTAGGTCAGATTCAAGCCCTCTCCGCCGTTTTCCAGCACATCCACCACACGCAGGCTCTGCTCATTATGGCAAAAGGGTTGCCCCATCGCCTCGGACAGCGCCACCTCTCCGGCATGACCGAAGGGTGTATGTCCCAAATCGTGCCCCATCGCAATCGCCTCTGCCAAATCCTCATTCAAATTCAAGGCCTTTGCAATCGTTCTGGCAATCCGCGACACCTCCAGGGTATGGGTCATACGGGTGCGGTAATGGTCGCCCTCCGGCTGTAAAAATACCTGTGTTTTGTGCATCAGTCGACGGAACGCCTTACTGTGGACAATTTTATCCGTATCGCGTTGATAGGCAGTTCGTACATCCTCCTGTTTGGCTTCTTCCGGATGCAATCTGCCCTTGGTTTCGTCTGCAAAGGATGCCCTGGGGTCTAATTGGATATGTTCCAACCGTTCCAACTCTTCCCGAATGGTCATAAGTATCACTCCTCTATGGGAAATGCCCGGTATTCTTGGGCTGTTTCCATACCTGCCACCGTACCGGCAGTCATATCTGTAAGCTTATCCAAAAAGCGCTGTGCCTGGGGTTGGGCAACCAAAATTTCCAACGCCACCTCTGCCCCAAATTGGGTATCCCGTATGATACCGCCAAAGGCTTCCGTTTCCAATTTGATGCGTTCGTAAAACGAATACGGACAAGGTATATGCAATACACTCCACACGCGTTTCATAGACTTGCCTGCCGCATCAATGGCAATTTTCGCGCCCTTGGTATACGCACGCACCAAACCGCCTGCGCCCAAAAGCGTACCGCCAAAGTATCGCGTTACCACACAGCACACATTGAACAAATTCTCCTTTTGGAGCACCTGCATCATGGGATTTCCGGCCGTACCGCCCGGCTCTCCGTCATCGGAAAACCGCATAGCCCCGTCCTTAATCACATACGCCCAGCAATTATGCGTGGCATCGTAGTGCTGTTTTTTCATATCGGCAATACGGCTTAATGCCTCTTCCTCGGATTCCACCGGCCATACTCTGCCGATAAACCTCGATTTTTTCTCTACAAATTCGTCCTCACCGTATCCGGTGGGTACCAAATATTCGTCCAAGACTAGCACTCCTTTGTGATATAGGCCTTCAGTCGTCCGTAAAGAATGGGGTCTACTATGGTTTCCACCGCAATTCCCTCTGCCGTATAGTCAACGCTTAGCACCTGTGCGCTTGAATGGAGCGTATCCACCATACCGCCCATGGCATAAGGCAGCGTTACCACGATATGATGTCGGCTATGTCCCAATGCCGTTTCGATGGCATTTAGAAGCGCGTCCATACCGAAGCCCTGTTTGGCAGAGATTTTCACAATGTCCTGCCCAACGGGGATATCCTCGCTGGAAACCAAATCTGCCTTGTTATAGCATTGTAAGACCTTTGTGCCGGGTTTTGCCAGCTTAGAGATAAGGCTTTCCACCACTTCAATATGCTCCTGTCGGTTTGGGTCGGCAGAGTCAATTACATGCAGTAGTAAATCGGCATATTCCAGCTCCTCAAGGGTCGCACGGAACGCATCGACCAAGTGATGCGGTAGCTTGGCAATGAAGCCGACCGTATCGGACAAAATCACATCCAAATTATCGGACACCGTGAGCTGACGAGAAGTGGTATCCAAGGTGTCAAACAGCCGATTGTTGGCAGGAATTCCTGCATCGGTTAAGTGATTGAGCAGTGTGGATTTGCCTGCATTGGTATATCCCACAATTGCCACAACCGGCACAGAGTTCTTCTGCCTGCGTTCGCGTTGCACACTCCGCACCTGTCGCACCTGCTCCAGCTCCGATTGCAAACGCGCAATCCGTTCGCGAATATGGCGTTTATCCGATTCCAGCTTAGTTTCACCGGGACCTCTTGTGCCAATACCGCCACCTTGTCGGGACAGACTCTTGCCCATACTGGACAGACGGGGCAACAAATATTTATATTGCGCAAGCTCCACCTGCAAACGACCCTCGCGTGTCTTGGCTCTTTGGGCGAAAATATCCAAAATCAGCGCACTTCTATCCAGCACCGTTACGCCCAAAATCTCCTCCAGCGCCCGAATATGGCCGGGGGAAAGCTCATTATCAAACACGACCATGGTCGATTCGGTGAATTCCACCAGCATCTTCACTTCCTGCGCCTTGCCCTCACCGATAAAGCTATGGGCATCGGGGGCATGGCGATTTTGGAGAATTTTTCCGGTGCAAAAGCCACCTGCCGTTTCCAAAAGCGCCTCTAATTCCTCTAAGGTTTCATCGGTAGCGGTCTGCTGTGCGGTAAAGGTATCGGCATTCAGTCCCACCAGCACAGCGCGTTCTTGTGTATTTTCCGCAAAATTCTGTTCCATTCGCATTCCCCTATTTCATCTTTACCTTATATTATAACACAGTTTACCGCTATCACACAACAAAAAACTTCAAAAAGATAAGAAAAAGTCCGTACTGCGATACGCAGTACGGACTTCAATCTTACTTCAGACCAAATCTCTTGTTGAAACGGTCAACGCGTCCACCGGTGTCAACCAGCTTCTGCTTGCCGGTATAGAAAGGGTGGCACTTAGAGCAGATTTCAACCTTAATGTCCTTCTTGGTGGAAGCGGTCGTAAAGACGTTGCCACAAGCACAACGAATCGTCGTCTGTTCGTAATTGGGATGGATACCTTCCTTCATATTGTTCACCTCTTTCTAGTAAGCTAAAAGGGCATAATTACCCTAGCAATTCTTAATCGCCCGAACATCATACCACAGCAAACGGAATATTGCAAGTGTTTTTTATAATTTTTTTGATTTTTTAGATTAAAACGCCCAATTTCCGTTGCGGAAGATGGGAACTGTCTTGCCATCACGGGTAATGGCATCGATATGCATAGACGGACAGCCAATCATAAAATCCTCATGAATCATCGAATCGTTAATGCCCAATGCGCGACATTCGTCCAAGGTTTTGTTGTGGTGGTCATCAATGGTATCGGCATAGCCCATGCCCAATGCCAAATGACAAGCAGCATTTTCGTCGAACAGGGTATTGTAAAACAGCAAACCGCTTTCGGCAATCGGACTCTTTTCGGGAACCAATGCGCACTCTCCCAAATAAGCGGCGCCCTCGTCCATGCTTATCATCGTATTGAGCAGCTCCTCGCCCACTTTCGCTTTTGCTTCCACAGCCTTACCGTTTTCAAAGCGGATAGAGAAATTGTCAATCAACTGACCACGATAGGATAGCGGCTTTGTGGAATAGACAATACCCTCTGCCTCGCCACGCTTGGGAGAAATGAAGCACTCCTCGGTGGGAATGTTGGGGTTATAATAAACGCCCTGCCGCGTGGTTTCACCGCCACCGCAGAAAATCGCCTCGGGAATCATACCCACCGTAAGGTCTGTGCCGTTATCAGCGGTAAAATGCAATTTATCAATACCCAAGCTGTTGAGATACGCGCATCTTGCGTGGATATTGGCATTGTGCATTTCCCATTCCTTAATAGGGTCATCGGTAACGCGGGAAGTAAACAAAATGGCCTCCCAAAGCTTTTCCACCGCGGCACTCGTACGCATACCGGGGAAGACCTTTTTCGAAGTCGGAGGCCAAGCGGTCTTAGGAAG
>JAZNGK010000014.1:0-4528 GCA_045576395.1 Faecousia sp.
AAAGTTTTCGCCAGAGGAAACTATTGAGGCATATACTTTTGCCATTGATATACTAAAACGTTTATTTTCGGACGACAATGTCGGGTTTTATGCCTATGATTTATCATTTTATTATCTTTGCATTGCACTTCAATATACCAAATTGAATGATAAGGAAAACACCTTAAACAATCTTGAGGAAAGTTGCAAATATGCAATTATTGAAGCCAATCTAAAGGATATGGATTACACTGCTCCAATGGCAAACCGCTTGAAACACAAAAACCAAAACACGTCCAAAAACTATAAAGGAAATGCTTGTAATCTCAGATTAAAAGCACTCGAAGATAAGAGATTTGATTTCGTAGGAAATGAGAATGCATTCAAAAAGATGATTGCGGATCTTGAAAAATACGCTGAACAAATCTAATATTAAAGCCTCCGACAAGTATAAAAACTTGTCGGAGGCTAATTGTATATATTGAATTGCACCACCACATAAGTGGCGAGTAAGTGCGTACTTGCAAGCAAACAAAAAGCCTTCCTTATGTAAAGGTAGGTGGAACGACTTGCCGTGACGGAGGGATTGTAAAAGCTAAAAATCGCGCAATAACAATCCCTCCGTCGCCTACGGCGACAGCTCCCTTTACACAAGGGAGCCTCTGGCGGTAATCGTCTGCTGGTCTGTTGTTTTATTACAAAAACTGTCCTTTAGGACACAACGCTTTCGTTCCGGATTTTTTAGGTTATGATTACTTTTCGTTCTTGTAAATCTCTTTGAAATACTTATAGGTGTCCACCTTCAGCTCACCGCATGCGGCCTCGTCGCAGGCAACAATGCCATCGGGGTGCATTTGCAAGGCGCTGACAGTCCATGCATGGTCAACACCGCCTTCGACACAATGGCGCAAAGCGCGTGCCTTGTGATGGCCGTTAATAAGCAACATAACCTGCTTAGAATCACAAACGGTACCAACACCGACGGAAAGGGCTGTCTTAGGCACTTTGTTGGGGTCGTTTTCAAAGAAACGCGCATTGGCAATCAAAGTGTCCTCTGTGAGCGCGCGCACGCCCGTCCGGGAGGTCAAGGAAGTGAACGGCTCATTGAATGCAATGTGTCCATCCACGCCACTGCCGCCCATAAACAGGTCGATACCGCCATAAGATGCGATTTTCTCCTCATAACGCTGGCACTCCGCCTCTAAATCAGCCGCCATACCATTCAAGATATTGATGTTCTCAGCCGGAATATCAATATGGTTAAAGAAGTTATCGTGCATAAAATACCAATAGCTCTGGTCGTGCTCTCTGGGAAGGCCCACATACTCGTCCATATTAAATGTTACTACATTTTTGAAGGATACCTTGCCTGCCTTGTTCATTTCAATCAGCTTCTTGTATACGCCAAGCGGAGAAGAACCGGTCGGCAAGCCGAGAACAAACGGACGGTTTTCCTTATGATTGTTGATAGCATCAGCAATATGTTGCGCAGCCCAAGCACTCATTTCATCATAATTGTCTTTAATAATCAGCTTCATTGTATTACCTCCTTAAGGATTAGGGATGTTTTCATCAAACATCCCTAATATAATACTACTCATTTTTTCATTTGTAAAGATTTTTTTATTGTAAAATCATGCTGGATTCATCAACATTTTCCTTAGGATTGTATGTGATTTTCGCAGAAAAAATACAATAGAAGCTCAATTATATTTATACGCAATCAAGATAATTGCTTCTGCTTTTTCGACACTCTTTTATGAATATATAGCACAGGAAGTCCTGCAAGTGTTACAACCATACTGAATATAGAGAGCTTTGTTGCCGGCCAGCCGGACATAAACAGCTGACTTGCCATTACATACACGCCGCTTAAAATGGCAAGTATTGGAATAACCGGATAGCACGGCACCTTGTAAGTTCTCTCAAGGTCGGGTCGTGTCTTTCTCAAGGTAATAACTGCCGCAAATGTTACGGTATAGAATATCCAGGACGAGAATATAGCAAGATTAGTCAGCATATCAAAGGAATTCGTAACCGTAAACAGGCAGCCAAGGAAACCAATTAAAATAATGGAATTGGCAGGAACATGCTTAGCATTTAGCTTCTGTAAGATAGGTAACCATACCGCCCGTTTTGGGAATCACCACATAGCAGGTAGGTAGCCTTTTTGATATGTAAATGAAGCATTAGAAGTTGTATGTGTCGCTGTTGCTATTATAATAAAAATTATTTTTATATTTTAACGGGGAAACACCGGTGATACGCAAAAAGTTGCGGTAAAAGGTGGAATCATCTTGATAGCCTACCTCCGTGGCTATCTGGGAAATTGACTTTTCCGGGCAGGAGCGTATTAAAACTTGCGCCTCTTTGATTCGCTTTTGCGCGACATACTTTTGTAATGGCATTCCGGTAAATTGAGGAAATACAGAGCAAAAGGAGGACCGGGATAAACCAAATCGCTTAGAAAGCTCTGTCAGAGAAATTGGCTCCCGAAAATGCCCGTCTATGTAAGTGATACATTGTAGCAGGGTGCTGTTGTAATTGGCAAGTTCATCTAATTCGGGGGTGTTCTGTGGTTGCTGATAGTAACCTTGCGCCAGCTGATATACGATGCCAGCAGTGATGCTGGGGGCGGAAGACAGCCCAAGAGGGCAGTCGGCTTGCTGCTGATGGATCAAACACTCCATTAAATTTTCAATCAGCCGTCGCTGATCCCGGTTGAGGGGAACACACAGGCGAATGCTGTTATGGGCAGGATCGGCTGCTTTAGATCGCAAGCTCTCCAAAAAATGGTAGGCATTGGATTGGGGAAAGCCCGGTGCAAACAGAGATTCCTCAAAAGCAAGAGAATAAATTTCTCCATAGGCATTGTTAAAATGCAGGCTATGGGTCAGGCCCGGGGGTACAATAAAAGCATCCCCGGCCCGGAGTATAACAGTATCATCACTTTGCTTGTGAAGAATCTCTCCGCTGACTACATAGCACACCTGATAATAATTATGATAATGGTCTAGATGGGCAAGTTTGGTTTCCCGAATCCTGTAAATATGGTAATGGCGTTGGGTAGCCTGAAACTGCTCCAGCGTGATCAAATCTGCCATTTGCTCCCACCCTCTCTTTTTTCTATATTATTGCATTAAATCGGAAAAAATGCAACCTAATATAGAAAAAATGCAATTACAAATCTGTGGCAAGAAGCTACAATATGGATAGAAGGAGGGATATACCTTGATTTTAAGAGAAATTTACCAAGAGGCAATTTTTAATGCCATCAAGAAAGGTGCGACGATTATCTCACAGGATGTCGCTGCCGCCTTTGAACGCGCTATCGAAAAGGAGAGCCGTCCTGCCGCAAAGGAAGGTCTGCAAAAGACCTTGGACAGCATCCGGCTTTCTGCAAAGCTGGGCAATCCTGCCTGCCCCGATACCGGCTGGCCCATTTTCTATTTCAAAATCGGCAATGAATGTCAGCTGGAAGGCGGTATGATGGCGCTGGAGGAGGCTACCCGGAATGCGGTGCGCCGCGCCACGAAGGAGGGCTTCCTGCGCGCCACTATGAAGCATCCCCTTACCGGCTATGACCCTGGTGATAACATCGGAGAAAATGTACCCAATTTTACATATCAGTTTGTGCCGGGCGCAGACCTGGAGGTTACCTATGTTGCTAAAGGCGGCGGCAGTGAGTGCTTTGGCGGTACACGCCACAGAGTGGTTGCTTTCGCTGACGGCATTAAAGGTATTGAAAAATTTGTCATTGATTCTTTTGTGGAAGCTACCCGTTCTGGCGGTATCTGTCCGCCCAATGTGCTTGGCGTTGGTATCGGTGGTACAGCAAATATCGCTGCAAACCTTGCCAAGGAGGCTGCATGTCTGCGCACTGTAGGTTCGCATAATCCTGACCCTCAGTTCCGCAAAATCGAGGATGATCTATACGAGGCACTGAACAGTTTGGGCGTTGGCATTATGGGCATTGGTGGTGATACCTCCGTGCTGGGTGTCAATGTGGAATATGCCTACACTCACATTGCAGGCATCTGCGTAGCTATTAGCAGCAACTGTATGGTGGCTCGTCGTGGTAGTTTCCGTGTTCGTGCTGACGGTACGATCGAGGAAATGACAAGTCCGGATTGGTTTGAGGGGAGGTAAGTATAATGGCTACATATTATCTGACAACACCCCTTAATGAGCAGGATGTGACCCAGCTCAAGCTGGGTGATGTGGTATACATTACCGGTGATGCCTTTACCTGTCGTTCCCGCTTGCATCGGTGGGTGCTGGATGAGGGGCATCCGCTTCCAGAGGCTGGAAAGCAGCGGGATCTTCTGATTCATGTTGGCCCGATTGTCCTGCGTGAGGACGGCGGATTCAAGCTGGTTTCCTTTATGCCTACCTCCAGTATTCGTTTTGAGAAATGGGGCGCAAGGGCAGTTGATGAATGGGGTCTTCGTATGATTATCGGAAAGACGACCATGGGCGAGGAAACCATGGCTATGATGCAGAATAAAAAATGTGTTCATGTATCCCCGCAATGCGTCAGTCCCAACTT
>JAZNGK010000015.1:0-6287 GCA_045576395.1 Faecousia sp.
GGCCGTACCGTTGGTTCCGGCGTTGTTACCGAAATCTACGAGTAATTCTTGATTTCAAGCTAATTATAAATCACCCGGTCCTCGGACCGGGTGATTTTTTGCAAAAAATTTCAATTTACACAAGGGCGTATCTAAAATTATCGATTTTCAAATACTTCCTAGCTTTTCGCGGTGTCTTATGATATAATAAATTGAAAATTTTGAAGGAGTGTGATAGACGAGTGAGAGAACTGCGTTCCAAAATTACGGAAGCATTGATTTCTGCCCTGCCAATCACGCTGATTGTGTACTTAATTTCTTTGCTGCCGTGGTTTGACTTTTCCGCGGCAGAGTTGATTGCGTTTACGATTAGTGCGGTATTTTTGATTTTGGGCATCGGTTTGTTCAATTTAGGTGCGGATTTGGCGATGACACCAATGGGCACGCATATGGGCTCAGGCCTTTCCCGCCAAAAAAAGCTGAGCTTGTTGCTGATTGTGTGCTTTGTGATGGGTCTGCTGATAACCATAGCCGAGCCGGATTTGCAGGTGCTTGCCAAGCAGGTAAGCTCGGTTATGAACGGCACGACGCTGATTATTGCTGTTGGCGTCGGTGTGGGTCTGTTGCTGATTGTGTCGATTCTGCGCATTGTCTTTAAGCGACGCCTTGGTATGATTTTGATGCTGTTTTATATGCTCCTGTTTGCCATGGCACTTCTGCTTGCGGTTAATGATAACCTTGCCCTAATGCCGGTGGCGTTCGATTCCGGTGGTGTAACCACAGGGCCGATTACCGTACCGTTTATTATGGCGCTCTGCGTGGGTATATCCAGTGTGCTGGGCGACCGCCATTCACAGGAAAACAGCTTCGGTATGGTGGCGTTGTGTTCGGTCGGTCCGATTCTTGTGGTGTTGTTTTTGGGCGTACTGTCGGATTCCCAGCTTAGCTATGTTGTGCCGGATTTTGCGGTCAGCGACAATGTTGCAGGTGCATTTATCCATACGGCTTTGCACACAGGCAAAGAGGTTGCGCTGGCATTGGGGATGATTGTTGCCTTTTTCTTGGTTTGTCAGATGGTGTTTTTGCGACTTCCCAAGCGTCAGCTTGTGCGGATTGGTGTGGGCGTTGTGCTGACCTACATAGGTCTTCTTCTCTTCCTCACAAGTGTGAATGTGGGCTTTATGCCTATTGGCTATAAGCTGGGCATGGCGCTGTCTAATATGAAGCCGTACTTTGCAATCGGCTTGGGATTGATAATGGGTGTGCTGGTTGTGCTGGCAGAGCCTGCGATTCATGTGCTTAACCAGCAGGTTGAGGAAATTACCGGCGGTTATATCACGCGCAAGTCTATGCTGATGGGTCTTTGTATCGGTGTGGGTAGTGCGATTGCGCTTTCGGTAACCAGAATTCTCTTTGACTTTTCATTGGCGTATTACATTATCCCCGGTTACTTTATATCTTTGGCGCTGTCTTTGTTTGTGCCACCTGTGTATACCGCAATTGCTTTTGACTCTGGTGGTGTTGCCAGCGGCCCGATGACTTCCGGCTTTATTCTGCCGTTTGCCATTGGCGTGTGCGTGGGCGCACAGGGAGAGAGTGCGGTGCTTCGGGATGCGTTTGGTGTGGTGGCAATGGTTGCCATGGCGCCGCTGATTACCATTCAGTTGTTGGGATTCCGTGCCATTGTCCATAATCATATCCAAGAAAAGCGCGCGATGAAGCGGATTTTGGATGCCGATGACCGACAAATCATCAACTTTATGTGAGGAGGGGAGAGCTATGGCAAATACCATTTATGAAACAGCCATCAAAAAACTAAAGCTGTTATTTACCGTAGTGGACCGCCCCAAGGCAGAGTTCTATCTGGATGTGCTGAGCCAATTTGAAATCAATTATCAAATGGTCGCAGGCGGAAAGGGCACAGCGACCTCGGAAATCGTGGATATGCTGGGGCTCAATATGCACAAGGCTGTGATTCTCAGCGTTGTGCGTGAGGATATGGTAGAGCCGATTATGAAGTGCTTAGAGAATAAATTCACCACCATTCGCAACGGTAAGGGCATCGCGTTTGTTGTGCCGATGTCGAGTGTAATTGGGGTTAGCATCTATCAGTTTTTAAGCAATAATCGGCAAGGCAGGGAGGACTAAGTATGAAGACAGAAAACCATGAAGTGATTTTTGTAATTGTCAATTCTGGCTATGCCGAGGAGGCTATGGATGTAGCCAGAGAGCATGGCGTGCGGGGCGGTACCATTCTCAATGCCCGTGGCGTGGCAAAAGAGGAGGAGGCAATCTTTTTCGGTATTACCGTCCACGCAGAGAAGGAAATTCTGATGATGGTCGTGGAAAAGGACATTCGCGATACGGTGCTAAATGCCCTATACAGCCGAATGGGTATGGGCAAAAAAGCGCAAGGCATCGCTTTTTCGTTGCCGGTTTCCGATGTGGCAGGCTTGGTAAAGCTACCCGATACAGCAGAGGAATAAGGAAAATCCCCACCTAAGCGGTGGGGATTTTTTGCTATTTGGTGTAAGCTGTCAGCACGATATTTTCACCGTTGTATGTAAGTGCATCACCGGGGTTGTAGACCTGCAAGCCGTCGGTGTAAATGACTTGCTTGCCCGCAGGTGCGTTCGGCAGAACAATGTTTCCCGTACCTTTTTCATACAGTACGCGGTCAAAGCCACAGGCGCTGTCGGAAATGGTAACGCTCCACCCCAGCTTGGCGGTTGTGAGAATCGTGTAGGGTGCATAGAAGGTACCGGATTCCGCCTGCTTGCGTTTGTCTAAAACGAAAATGGGGACAAGCGGTTGCTTGCCGATTTTTCCGTTTTCATACGCTGTGCCGGCATAGTGGAACTCGGTGGCATTTCTGTCAACAAGCAAATTTTTGTCATCGCTTGTATAACGCATACGGTAGTATATGGCATAATCATTCGTGTGATAGGTGCTGTCGTCAGCGGTGATAGCGCCACCGTAGTCGCCTGTAAAGGTGTCGCCAATATGGCCGACTTTTTGAAACAGAATTTCGGTGGCATCGTCAAACGAGCCGAGGGCTAGCGTTTCGGCAATCGCAGGCGCAATCTGCGTGTTGTCAATCACATAATCCTGATTTAGAGCCGAGGAGGCATACCAAGTATAGCTATTGCTCGCGTTTTCCACATAGTAGGCTTGGTTTCCGGTACGCACATCGCCTGTTGCGGTGGGCAGACCCGTATTTTTCAGTAGTGTTTCGCGTATCGTTTCCGGTGCGTATAGGGAAATGGGAACGGCCATATCGGTGTGTCCACCGTGTATGTCCATCATAGAGGTATCTGCGCCGATGGCGTCCAGCGCATCTACGATTTCGGTAAATTTCATAACGCTTGAGAAGTCTTCGTTGCCGATTTTTCCGGAAATAATGCTGTCAATTAAGGTTGTTTTACAGCCCTCGATGCCGGAAAAGCCGCCGGAATCGTGGTCCGGCACAGCGATGACAATGGTGTCGTTGCGTTCTGCCGCCCAGTCCACACAGTAGCCGAACGCCTCGTCAAAGGCCAAATATTCACCAATTGTGGGGCGTAAATGACCGGATTCTGCCGCATTGTCCAATGCACCGCCTTCAATCATAAGGAAGAAGCCTTCGGGATTGTTAGCATTTTCAAGCACTTGCAAGGCGGCTTTGGTCATCTCCAACAGCGACGGCTGTTCGGGCAACGCATCTACATCGTAGGAAATGTGGTCAGCGGCCAAATCAACATTGTCGGTTTTTAAGTCTTTATAGGTGTTATCTACGCCTAAAATCGGTGCCCATAGCTTTTTCGCGGTGCGTGCCTTTTCCAAAAGCTCGGTTTTGTTTCGTGCCACCGTATAACCCATCGAGGTGGCGGAAACATCGGGGTGAGAGGAGGTGAAGGGGTCGTTGCTGTCGCATAAATCACCGAATTCCGTACCCTCGGCAATCACCACATCAATACCGCTTAGTAAGGCTTGCAGGCTGTTGTCTTGATATTCGTATCGGTGAATGGCGTGGCTTGTGAAGAATGCCAGGGGTGTGGCATCTACATAGGATTTGGTGGTTACTAAGCCGGTGGACATACCATTCATTCTGGCAAGCTCCGGCAGAGAGGCTCTGGGATTGCCGTTGGAATCGACACCCGCGTAGCAGTAAGTGGTCTTATAGCCGGAGGAAAGGGCGGTGCCTGCGGCAGAGGAATCGGTAATGTAGCTTTTGTAATTGTCTGCATCGCCGTGTGGAACGGTCAAGAGTGTGTTGGCAGAGCCGACCAAAAGCTCGTCCAGATATAGTCCGTTGGTGGTGGGCTTGCCCAAATCTGCCAACAGATTGGTGGTAACCTCGGTTTTTGCGCCGACTAATTTGTTAGCGCCCTTTTCGATGAGCGCCTCTTTGACATTGTCAGCCAAGGTAAAATTGTCATAGCCACCGCCGTCGGCAATCATATAAATCACATTCTTGATTGGCTGTGTAGCGGTATTTTGGGCGGTGATTTGCCCAATCACACCCTTGGAAATTTGGACATTGTTCTTGTCGTACAGCGTGATAAACTGCGGTTTTTGACCGGTGCTGCAATCGGCATAGAAGTTGATTTGATAGGTCGTACCCGCGACATTTACCGTTAGGTAGTAGTTGCACGACTTAGCGGTCTGCCCGTTTTCAATGTAGGGGACCCCTCTAAACGCGGCAACCGCGGGGAGAATGGTTTCGCCGGCACCCTCGAAGGTGTGTGCTTCGACGGTCTGCGCGTTGTAAAGCTGACCGTCAAAGACAGCAAAGTAACTGCCCTCGGAAAAAACGACCAAACCGTCCTCGTCGGAGGCGTATTCCTTTACGGCATCTTTGCAATTGTCCAGAACAGCAGGCTCTGAAAAGTCGTGATTGCCGGACTGCTTGGGTGCGCAGGCGGTCAACAGTATGATGGCAACACAAACCAATGCAATCGACCGAATCACACGAAACCCTTTTTTTCTCATAATGGTATCCGTCCTTTCTCGTTTCTGCTTTTATTATAGCATTGCAGGGGGCAATAAACAACCCCCCAATTGCCGCCACAGACGGGAAACCAACACAAACCGACCGACACAAACATAAATTGGCTTGGGAGGGTTTGTATATGAAAAATTGTATTTTAACCTTCCGCTCGGTGATGCCTGCCCAACGGGCAGAAGAGGTTTTGCGTCGAGCGGGAGTGGATTGTACCGTACAGCGCACCCCAAAATGGATGGAAGAAAAGGGTTGCGGTTATAGCCTGCGAATGAGTTGTCGGGATATAATGACGGCATCGGTTTTGTTGCGACAAGCAGGTATTCAATATCGCAAGGCCTATTCACTTGGGGATAACGGCATGCCGGAGGAGTTACGCCTATGACCTATCTGGATAATGGTGCGACCTCCTTTCATAAGCCGGAGGTGGTATATCGGGCAGTGCGGTATGCTATGGAAAATTGCGCCAATCCGGGTCGTGGCGGCTATACAGCCGCCATGACGGCGGCCAAGACGGTGCTTCGCTGTCGAGAGCAGGCGGCAGAGCTGTTTCATTGTCAGCCGGAGCAGGTGGTCATGACTTCCAATTGTACCCATGGCTTAAATATCGCGATTCATTCGGTGATAAAGCCCGGTGCGCGCGTGGTGATTTCCGGCTTTGAGCATAATGCTGTAACGCGTCCGCTTTACGCCAAGGGCGTAAAACCGATTGTGGCAGGTCGCAAACTGTTTGATTGGCAGGATACCTTGGCGCGCTTTGAAGATGCTCTGCGAAAAGGGGTAGATGCGGCAATTTTCACGCATGTTTCCAATGTGTTTGGCTATATTCTGCCGGTCTACGAGCTGGCGACGCTTTGTAAGCAGTACGGTGTGCCGTTTATTGTGGACGCGGCGCAATCTGCCGGAATGTTGCCAGTTGATTTGGAGAAATTGGGCGCGGATTTTATTGCCATGCCTGGACACAAGGGGCTGCTTGGCCCACAGGGAACGGGACTGCTGCTGTGCGGGAAAGCACCGATGCCTCTCATACAGGGCGGTACGGGTAGCCTGTCCGTTAGTCAGGCTATGCCGGACTTTCTGCCGGATATGGCAGAGGCAGGCACCTTGAATGTACCGGGAATCGCAGGTCTTTCCGCAGGAATTGCCTATGTAAAGCAACAGGGGCTTGCGCGCATATTTGCGCGTGAGAAGAAGGAGGCTGACCGCCCGGCAAGCGCGCCCACAAAGCTCGGCTTTCGTGTTTTTCCCGGCGAACATCAAGGTGGTACACTGTCCTTTGTTCCCCATATGGATTGCCAGGAGGCGGCCGCCATATTAGGTGCGCACA
>JAZNGK010000016.1:0-19195 GCA_045576395.1 Faecousia sp.
CTTTGAGGTTGGCCTGCGCCATAATCTGGAGGTTATCCGTGTCCTGAATGACAACGGTGTCGTGAATGAGTACGGCGGCAAGTACGAGGGTATGGACCGTTACGAGGCCCGTAAGGCAATCGTTGCTGACTTGGAAGCACAGGGCTATTTGGTAAAGGTTGAGGACTATTCTCACAATGTCGGCACCTGCTACCGTTGCCATAACGATGTTGAGCCGATTATCTCTGCCCAATGGTTTGTTTAGATGAAGCCCTTGGCTGAGGAAGCCCTGCGCGTTGTTAAAGAGGGTGAAACGAAGTTTGTGCCCGAGCGCTTTAGCAAGACCTACCTGAATTGGATGGAAAATGTCCGTGATTGGTGTATTTCCCGTCAGCTGTGGTGGGGACACCAAATTCCTGCGTGGACCTGTAACGATTGTGGGCATATTACTGTTTCGCGTGAGGACGCTTGCAAGTGTGAAAAGTGTGGAAGCACGCAAATTGAACGCGACCCGGATGTTTTGGATACTTGGTTTAGCTCTGCGCTGTGGCCTTTTGAAACATTGGGTTGGCCGGAAAAAACTGAGGATTTGGATTATTTCTATCCCACCGATGTGCTGGTTACCGGCTATGACATCATTTTCTTCTGGGTTGCCAGAATGATTTTCTCCGGCTGTGAACACACCGGCAAGACCCCGTTCCATACGGTGCTGATTCACGGCTTGGTGCGTGATGATAAGGGCAGAAAGATGTCCAAATCGCTTGGTAATGGCATTGACCCGTTGGAAATGATTGAAAAGTACGGCTGTGATGCGCTAAGAATGAATATGGTTACCGGTAATGCGCCCGGTAATGATATGCGTTTCTATGTTGAGCGTTGCGAGGCAATGCGTAACTTTGCCAATAAGCTGTGGAACGCCAGCCGTTATGTGCTGATGAATTTGGGTGAGGATGTAAAGAACGCACTTCCTGCACGCCAGGCGCTGACAATTGCGGATAAATGGGTGCTGTCTAAGCTCAACACGCTGATTGCCGAGGTTACGGACAACCTTGAGAAATACGAGCTGGGCGTTGCGGTTCAAAAGGTGTATGACTTCCTGTGGGATACCTACTGCGATTGGTATATTGAGTTAACCAAGGCAAGACTGTATAGCGAGGATGCTTCCCAAAAGCAGACAGCCTTGCAGGTGCTTGTTTATGTTTTGGACCAAACATTGCGTTTGCTCCACCCGTTCATGCCTTTCATCACCGAGGAAATTTGGCAGAGCCTGCCGCACGACGGCGATGCCTTAATTGTGGCGCAATGGCCGACTTACCGCGAAGACCTGCAATTTAAGACCGAGGAAGACCAAATGGAATCGGTTATGGATGCAATTCGCGCTATCCGTAATCGCAGAGCGGAGATGAATGTCCCCCCCTCGAAGAAGGCGGAGCTGTATATCCTGACTGCGAAACCGCACATTTTTGTAGAGGGCGAGGGCTTTATGGAACGCCTTGCTTATGCAGATAAGATTACGATGCTCGATAGTGAGCCTGCCAATTTGGATGGTATGGTCTGCTGTGCAACCGGTATTGCAAAGCTTTATATTCCCTTGGGTCAGCTGGTTGATGTAGCCAAGGAGCTGGAGCGAATTGCCAAGGAGCTTGATAAGGCGCAGAAGAATTTACAAAGCTTGGAAGCGAAGCTGAATAACGAAAACTTCACTTCACGCGCGCCCGATGCGGTGGTTGCCGATATTCGTGAAAAGGCAAACAAGGCAAAAGAATTGATTGCCCAGCTGGAACAAAGCGAAACAGCCATGAAAAAGCTATAATCAAAAAACGGAGTCGAAGGGCGACTCCGTTTTTTATTACTTAAAATGCTTGTCATCGGTAGCCGGATTGTCCAAAACCTCACCACTTTCCGAGAATCGAGAGCCATGACAACTACAATCCCATGAGTGTTCCTGTTTATTCCACTTTAGCGCACAGCCCAAGTGGGGGCAACGGGGTGTGCGAAAGGTCAGCAGGTTTTTGGTAGTCTCGAATCCGTTAATCGCCAGCTGGGGATACAGAATCGTTCTCGATGGGGAAAATAGGGAAGTATAGGGACTTTCTTTCCCCATAATCAAATCTCTGATTACTTCAGCGCCTGCCAAGGCGGTGGTCATACCCCACTTTTGAAAGCCTGTCAATACATACAGATTGGGCGTGTTTTTGGAATACTGCCCGATATAAGGAAGACCGTCTAAGGTCATACAGTCCTGCGTTGCCCAACGGTATGCGATTTTTGCGTTGGGATAATAGCGCTTTGCGTATTTTGATAGTTCATTCCAGCCGCCGCCATCCTTGCCTGTGCGATGCCCACAACCGCCAAACAGCAGGAACTCATTTTCATTACGCAGAGAAAGGTTTGGATATTCCGCACCGATATACATACCGTTTACCTGTGTCGCATTTTGCAAGCCTAACACATAGGAACGCTGTTGATACAGCTTCAGAAAATAACTGCCGTGCTTATTGAGAAAGGGAAAATGCGTGGCAACAACAATTTTCTTTGCGCGGATAGTACCGCGATTGGTACGCACAATACCGGGCATAAGCTCCAAAACCTTCGTGTTTTCATATATGGTAAGATTTTGCGCGATTGCAGATAGAAATTTAAGCGGATGAAACTGTGCTTGATTTTGAAAGCGGATAGCACCGACCGTTTGAAAGGGAAGTGGTAAATCTCCAACAAATTCCGCTTGCGCGCCCAAAGACTGCAACGCAGACAGCTCATTTTGAAGGACGCTTTCATCGTACAGGGAATAAAGATAGGCGTCCTGTTCCGTAAAATCACAGTCAATCTCGCGACAAAGGGTGTGATATGCGTTAACAGCATTTTGGTTAAAATCAAGAAACCGCCTCGTCTTTTCCACGCCAAACCGACGAAGCAGTTTGTCAAATATAAGACCGTGCTGGGCGGTGATTTTCGCTGTGGTTTTTCCCGTAATACCGCTACAAATCTGTTTCGCTTCCACAAGCACCACATCAATGCCTGCTTGTTTCAATGTGTAAGCACAGAGTATGCCTGCGATACCGCCACCGATAATCAAAACATCCGCAGATTGATTTTGCGCCAAGGCAGGAAAATTCGGCAGCTTCAATCCGTCATACCATATTGAATCCATCCAATCACCTCATTTGCTTAGTATGCACAGGGTTTGGGTGGATTATTTGCGTATGTATTCCAAAAAGACACAGGCCGGTTAACAGCCTGTGTCTTGGATTACATATTTGTCTTGCAAATAGGGGTGAATCCCCAGCGTTTTGCAAATTGTATGATACTCCGATTTTAATTCTTGCACGCGTTTTTCACTGATATTGCTCCGTTTTACACCGCGAATCAGAACATTTTTGGGCGTTTCCTCGGGGTCAATGAGTTCCAATGCGGTAACCTCGTAGCCGTGTATTTGCAAAACCATACACCGTAGCGCATCGGTTGCAGCATCGGCAAGCTTTTGCTTTAATATGGAGTGCTCCAACAGAAAGTCGGTGGGTTGCCCTTGTGGCTTTAATTGATGCATCATCTCGTGATGACAGCAAGGCGTGGAAAGAATCACACGCGAACCGGAATCAATTCCTTTAGCCAGCACAATATCCGTAGCAATATCACAGGCGTGAAGGGATACGGTTAAATCCGGCGCGCGACGGATTGGAAAATCGCGAATATCGCCAGCGATAAAATGCAGACCGTCGTAGCGGAGCTTGCGCGCAACCTCGTTGCAGAAAGCAATCACATCTTCTTTTAGGTCTACACAGTCCATCGTTACCTTGTAACCGCGAATCGTGGCGAAGTAGTAATAAAGAGCAAAGCTTAAATAGCTTTTTCCACAGCACAGGTCTAGAATATACAGCTCGTTTTCGCCTATAATGCTATTTTCCACATCGGAAACAATCTCCAAAAAGCGGTTGATTTGCTTGAATTTTGAGCGCTTTTTGTCATAAATATTTCCCTGTGTGTCCTGCACACCTAACGCAATTAAAAAATCCACAGGCGTATTGTCAGGGATAATATACTGCTTTTTTCGGTTGTGCGAAAGCGACACCGCAACGGCATCCTTCTGTTTGATATGGTTAATCACGGAAATTTTATCCTTACGCGATACCTTTACTTCGCAATTTCCGTTGGGCGTAACGATATTTAACTGCTTGTACTTAGCCGGAATCAGTGCGGTAATCATATTCGGCGCATCGTGTGCAGGTATGTTCTTTTGGAGCGCTTTACCGTTTGCGTAAAAAGTTTCCAAAGCCAAATGCACTTCGCCCTTTATCTCAATAAGCCTGCCGGTTGTACGCAAAATAGCATCGTCTGTGCATTTACTCAAGGTCAGCTTTTGCAATATTTTGCTTTCAATGACATAAGAGAGTATTTCTTTCATAGTAAAATCCTTTGTGTTTTTCTGTATTATAACACAATACTGAATGAATGGCAACAAAAATGGGCGTGTTTTGCAACACGCCCATAGGGAAAAGCTTACTTGTTTTTACTTGCAACTGCGTCAAATTCTTCTTGAATTTCGGCAGAGGGAGGTGCTGTGAGCAGAGATACCACGACAATAAAGATACACGATACAATGAACGCGGGCAACAGCTCGTAAATATTCCATACACCACCAAAGGGACGAATGACCAGCTTCCAAACAAATACAGTGATGCCGCCGGAGAGCATACCGGCAATTGCGCCCGGGCGGTTGATGCGCTTCCAGAACAGGCTCATAATCATAAGCGGTCCGAATACGGCGCCGAAGCCTGCCCATGCAAAGCTGACGATGGTGAAGATAACACTCTTTTCATCGGAAGCAATCAGCATCGCAATCAGAGAAATAACCAAAAGCGTAATTCTTGTAACCCACATAACCTGCTTGTCGGTGGCTTTCTTGTGCGCGATACCTTGATAAAGATTCTTAGCCAAGGCAGAAGCGGCAATCAGCAGATACGAATCAGACGAGCTGATGGTTGCGGCCAAAATGCCTGCCATTACAAAGCCTGCCAGCAGAGCAGGAAGCAGGTTGGTAGACAAAACGACGAAGATGCTTTCAGCGGTTGACGAGGTAGTGAGTGCGACGGGGTACAAAGCGCGACCGACAATGCCGATAAATACAGCAACAGCAAGAGAGATAACCACCCACACAGTTGCAATTCTGCGAGAACGGGTCAGCTCACCCTCATTACGAATAGCCATGAAGCGCAACAGCACTTGCGGCATGCCGAAGTAACCCAAGCCCCAAGCCATGCAGGATGCGATGGAAAGGATACCGTATGTACCTGCTTCGCCGAACAAAGGCTTGCCGTCTGCGACCTGTTGTACGCCATCGATGACCTCGGGCGTTGCGATACCGAAAAAGTCAAAGAAGCCGGGAATGGACTTGGCGTTTGCTATAACTGCATCAAATCCGCCTGCCTTTACAGTAGCGGTGATAACAACTGCGGTTAGCGCGATAATCATAATGATTGCCTGCATAAAATCAGACACGCTTTCTGCCAAAAATCCACCTAAAATTGTATATAGTAGAACAAAGACAGCGCCCAAAATCATCATCGGAATGTAGGGCATATCAAATAGGGTAGAGAACAGCTTGCCGCAGGTAACGAAACAGCTGGATGCGTAAACAGTAAAGAAAATCAAAATGAAGATTGCGGCAATACTCATGATAATCTTCTTGTTTTCGTGGAATCTGTTTGAGAAGAACTCCGGCAGGGTAATTGCCTCGCCTGCACGCTCGCTGTAACGACGCAGACGCTTGGAAACGATGAGCCAGTTGAGGTATGTACCAACAGCCAAGCCAATTGCGGTCCATATGGCATCAGAAAGGCCACACCAATAGGCAACACCTGGCAGGCCCATTAGCAACCAGCCGGACATATCGGATGCCTCTGCACTCATAGCGGTAACCCAAGGACCAAGGCTTCGACCGCCAAGGAAGTATTCGCTTGAATTCTTGTTTGCTCTTCTTGCGCACAGAATACCAATGAGAATGACTGCACTCATATAGATGACCATGGCAATCAAAATTTGTAATGTGCTATCCATATTTTTCCTCCTACTTCTATTTCTCATTTTAATAGACCCTTTTAATTTAGCACAGTAAAGTAACAAAATCAATGAAAATTTCAACATTTGCGGAAACTTTTTACAAGAAAAATCTTCCGCGCACAATCGTGTTCGGAAGATTTCCTGTCAGGGGATGTTAAAATTAGAATTGGTAAGCGCAGAGCCTTTACCCTAACATCACATCTAAAAGCATCATTGTTGCAAAACCCAACACAATGCCCATTGTCGCGGTGTAAGGCTGTTTGCTCCGATTTGTCTGACATTCCGGAATCAATTCATGAACTGCCACCAAAATCATCGCACCTGCTGCAAATGAGAGGGCATATGGAAGAATAGCTTCCATATAGACAACAAGGAGTGCACCCAAGATACCGGCAATCGGCTCGACCATAGCGGAAGCCTGCCCAATGAAAAAGCTTTTTCTGCGCGAAAAGCCTTCTCTGCGTAGTGGAATGGAAACAGCGGCACCTTCGGGAAAATTCTGCAAGCCAATCCCCACAGCAACGGATATTGCGCCCAATAAGGCTTCCGTAGAGGCGTTATTCTGCGATAACGCACCAAATGCAACGCCGACTGCCAAGCCCTCGGGAATGTTATGCAGGGTAATGGAAAGGGTGAGCATAAAGATCCGATTGATTCTTTCGTTTTTTTGTTTACCTATGTCATTTGCCTTTTTTTGTGCGCGTGTAACGATTTGGTCAGAGCCCCACATAAAAAAAGCACCAAACAGAAAGCCGACGGTTGCAACGATATATGCAGGTAGCGACCCGTTTGCTTCTGCGCGTTCAATCGCAGGCTGTAAGAGCGACCAAAAGCTCGCGGCAATCATAACACCGGATGCAAAACCCAGCATAAGATTAAGTGCCTTTTGGTTTGGTGATGAGAAGAAAACGACGGTAGCGGCACCAAGGGCGGTAACGAGCCATGTACCCAGGGTTGCCACCAATGCAAGTAAGACAAAGTTATCCATATCATATCTCCGTTTCAGGGCGCTTGTTTTGAGAAAACGAGGTCAATTGCACGAAATAGCTCCCTTATGTTCATGATATGGCATATGAAAAAAAGTGTGTCAAATATTGGGTAAATACCGTCGAAAATTCTAAGATATTTATATTATCAGGCCTTGTGTCGGGATTCGAACCCGAGACCGCTTCGGCAGAGACGAGATTTTTTCAAAAATCTATTGACAAATATGTCAATCAGGCGTATAATACACGGTAATAAATTCACAAAGGAGGAGTAGTCATGTTTGCAAATAAGTTTTCTTGTTATTTTTATTATTTTGCTAAGGACTGCCCGACTTTTGTGAAATCCGAGATATAAGATTAGAATTATCATCGGAAACAAAAATACGGACAGTCCGCATTCGTCGTGCTTTTAGGGCATATCGAAATGCGGACTTTTTATTCTAAATAAAATGTTTTTGGAAAGAGGTACAGAACAATGCGAATGAATTTCCACAGGAAGCTTCCCATTCCTCGAGAGGTAAAGAAAGAATATCCTCTGACTGAGCGTATGGTCGAGGTCAAGGCAGCTCGAGATGAAGCCATTCGCGCCGTATTTGACGGCAGATCAGATAAATTCATTCTTGTGATCGGTCCGTGCTCTGCCGACCATCAAGAACCCGTGCTTGAATATATTTCAAGACTTCGCAGAATAGAGGAACAGGTATCTGATAAGATCATCATCATTCCCCGCATCTACACCAATAAGCCGAGAACCACAGGTCAAGGTTACAAGGGTATGCTCCATCAACCCGACCCCGAGGCAAAGCCCGATATGTATAAGGGAATCGTAGCAATCCGCGAGCTTCACTTGGCAGCGCTTCGTGATTACGGTTTTTCTTGCGCCGACGAAATGTTGTACCCCGAAAACTACCGTTACCTCTCCGATCTGCTCTCTTATGTAGCTATCGGCGCGCGTTCGGTAGAAAATCAGGAACATCGGCTTGTGGCAAGCGGCGTAGAAGCTCCCGTTGGTATGAAGAACCCCACGAGCGGCGACCTTAGTGTTATGATGAACTCTATCGCAGCAGCACAATCCAGCCACACCTTCCTCTATCGCGGGTGGGATGTTACAAGCGAAGGTAATCCTTACGCTCACGCCATTTTGCGCGGATATATCGACTTCGCAGGCAGAAGCAACTCTAACTACCATTACGAAGATCTTCTCCGTGTAAAAGAACTTTTCGAGAAATCCAATCTTATCAATCCTTCGGTTATCGTTGATACCAACCACAATAATTCCGGAAAGAAATATCTTGAGCAGGTTCGTATCGCCAAGGATATCGTTCACAGTCGTAATCAGAATGCAGATATCAAGCGTCTTGTTAAGGGACTCATGATTGAGAGCTACCTTGAGGACGGTGCTTGTAAAGTGGAGGAACATATTTTCGGGAAATCGATCACCGACCCTTGCCTTGGCTGGGAAAAGACCGAAAAACTTATTCTCTATCTTGCAAATACGCTTTAAGAAAGGAAGAGGAAACGTGTCAAATAAGTTAGAAGAAGCAAGAAAGATCATCAACGAAGTGGACACGCAGATGGCGGAGCTTTTCGTGAAGCGCATGAGAGCCACCGAGCTTGTTTGTGAGCATAAAATGGAGTTTGGACTGCCGATCCTCGATCCGAAGAGAGAGGATGAGGTCGTTGAAAGAAATTCCGCCCTCGTTAATGATGAGGTCTTAAAAGGATATTATATTGATTATCTGAAGCACTTAATGTCAGTTTCCTGTGCCTACCAGTACCGTATGCAAAGTGGGCTCAAGGTTGCGTACAGCGGTGTGGAGGGCGCGTTTGCCCATATAGCAGCAGGCAGAATCTTTCCCGAGGGGAACTGCGTTTCATATAGTGATTTCAAGGCGGCTTATGATTCGGTTGTCAGAGGTGAGAGTGATGTCGCCGTGCTTCCCATCGAAAATAGTTACGCAGGTGAAGTTGGGCAAACTATTGATTTGATATTCTCGGGAAGTCTTTATATCAACGGCATCTATGAGCTTGAGATCCATCAAAATCTTTTAGGTGTGCCCGGTACGACCGTTGACGATATCAAGAAAGTAATGAGCCATTCGCAAGCGCTCAGCCAATGTCGCGATTATATTGAAATGCGAGGCTTTGAAGCCGGGGAAGCTACCAATACGGCTCTTGCCGCCAAGATGGTTGCCGAGGCAAACGATAAATCTCTCGGTGCGATTGCAAGTTTGAAAACCGCAGAGATATACGGACTCAAGGTGATTGAGGCAAACATCAACAAAAGCGGCGAGAACACCACTCGCTTTGCGGTTCTGTCTAAGGTAAAAGCGGCATCACAAGCGCTTACAAGTACGGTTTTGATGTTTACCGTTAAGCATGAGGCAGGCTCTCTTGCAAATGCGATCGCAATCATTGGACAGTACGGTTATAATATGACAGCGCTCCGATCAAGACCTATGAAGAAACTGTCATGGCAGTATTATTTCTACGTAGAAATAGATGGCACGACCGACACTGAGAACGGCAGAGAGATGCTTGAAGAATTAAGCAAGGTATGCGATCGTCTCAAAGTGGCAGGTACTTTTGCTCCGCATGCCGAGATATAAGGTGATAAAATGATTATTCATATGAATTTGGGCGAGGACAGCTACGACATCGTTGTAGAACGAGGTGTTCTTGCAAGCGCAAATCAGCACTTGAATCTAAACAGGAGAGTTCTTGTTGTAACGGACACGGGAGTTCCCGAGGAATACGCCAAAACACTTGCGGCACAATGCAAGGAAGGCATCATCTGCACGGTGGAAATGGGCGAAGCATCCAAAAGCCTTGATGTGTTTGGGAAACTGCTCCTGATGATGTTCGATAACGGATTTTCACGAAATGACTGCGTGGTTGCGGTTGGTGGTGGTGTGGTCGGTGATCTTTCGGGATTTGCCGCATCTGCCTATATGAGAGGAATTGATTTTTATAATATTCCCACAACACTTCTTTCGCAGATCGATTCCTCTATTGGAGGTAAAACTGCTATTAACTTAGGGGGCGTGAAGAACATTGTCGGCGCATTCTATCAGCCGAAAAAGGTGCTGATCGATCCCGAGCTTTTAACAACACTTCCTCAAAGGCAGATTTCGAACGGACTTGCCGAAGCTGTCAAGATGGCGCTTACCTCCGACAAGGAGCTGTTTGACATCTTCGAAAGCAAGGATATTGAAAGTCATATTGACGAGATCATTATTCGCTCACTCAACATTAAAAAGAACATAGTCGAGCAGGATGAAAAGGAATCGGGGCTTCGCAAGATACTGAATTTCGGTCATACCATCGGTCATGGCATCGAAAGCAGTGAGGGAATGAGAGCGCTTTATCACGGCGAATGTGTGGCTCTTGGTATGATTCCTATGTGCGATGAAGCGATACGTCCGAGAGTGATTGAAGTTTTGAAAAAATGTAGCCTATATTGCACGCTCGAATACGATTGGGAAAAGATCACCGAAGCGGCATTCCACGATAAAAAGGCAGATGGCGATAGCGTTACCGTTACTACGGTGAGTGAGGTTGGCAGCTTTGAAATGAAAAAGATGAATTGCCTTGATGTGATCGATGTGGCAAAAAAGGTTTTGGAGGGCTTGACAGAATGAAAAATACATTTGGAAACAGTGTGGCGGTTACGCTTTTCGGAGAGAGCCACGGAGCGTATATCGGCGCGGTCATCGACGGACTTGCGCCCGGAATCAAAATCGATCACGGGTATATCGCGCATATGCTCACCCTTCGCCGTCCCGACGGTAGGATTTCCACACCGCGACGCGAAAAGGACGAATATAAAATCGTCAGCGGTGTAGTGGAAAATACGACCACAGGAACGCCGATTACCATACTTATCCCCAACGAGAACGTAAAAAGTGGCGACTATTCGCAAATGAAAACAGTTGCCCGTCCTTCCCACGCCGACTATACGGCAGAGTGCAAATATCACGGTTATCAGGACGCTCGCGGAGGCGGTCATTTCAGCGGTCGCATCACGGCAGCTCTTGTTGCCGCAGGTGCGATCTGCAAATTCGCGTTGGAGCAAAAAGGCATTTATATCGGAACGCATGTAAAGTGCTGTGCAGGTATCTTTGACAGAGAGCTTGGCGAACTGAAAGCGGATATCGACGAGCTTAACGGGAAGACCTTTGCAGTGCTTGATGAAGAAAGCGGTGAGAAGATGCGAGAAATCATTCTTGCGGCGGCATCCGAGGGAGATAGCGTTGGCGGTGTGCTTGAAACGGCAATCATCGGAATGTCTGCGGGAGTTGGCGAGCCGTGGTTTGATACGGTGGAAGGTATGCTCTCGCATATGATGTTCTCTATCCCTGCCGTCAAAGGGATTGAGTTTGGCGCAGGCTTTGCTATTGCGCATATGCGTGGAAACGAAGCGAACGATCCAATGAAAATTGAAAACGAGAAGGTAATAACCGTTAGCAATAATAACGGCGGCATTAACGGCGGTATCACAAATGGTATGCCCATCATATTTCGCACCGCTATCAAACCGACACCGACTATATTCAAGCCACAGAACACCATAGATTTCAAGACGATGACCGAGGCTGTGTTAGAGCCGAAGGGCAGGCATGATCCTGCCATCGTTCACAGAGCAAGAGTTGTTCAGGATGCGGCAACTGCTATCGTTCTGTGTGATGCTTTGGCTATGCGCTTCGGAACGGACTTTCTTGTTTCCGATGAAAGCCGTAGGGGGATGATATTTTGATAGCAACATTCAAGCCGTGCCGACTGCACGGAACAATAGATGCCCCTCCTTCCAAGAGTATGGCTCACAGATATCTCATCGGCGCGGCACTCTCGGGGCAGAAAAGCACCCTGACAGGGGTCGATTATAGTGAGGATATCCTTGCAAGCATCGATTGCTTGAAAGCGTTAGGAGTAAATATAACGACAAGCAAGGATGCGGCAGTTATTGATCCGAGGGGATTTATGCAAACTGAAAATCCTGTCTTGGAATGCAGAGAAAGCGGAAGCACCCTTCGCTTCTTTATTCCTCTTGCATTGTGTTTGGGTAAAAATGTTACGCTACACGGCAGTGAGCGACTTCTTGAACGGCCTCTTGGCGTTTATGAAGAACTGTGCCGAGAGAACGGTTTCACATTTGAAAAAGACAAAAACTCCGTTACGCTGTGCGGTAGTCTTAAAAGCGGTAACTACAAAATACGAGGCGATATCAGCAGTCAGTTTATTACGGGGCTAATATTGGCGCTTGTGTATTTAGGTGAGGATTCGTCTGTTGAAATCCTTCCGCCCTTTGAAAGCAGATCGTATATCAATCTGACCATCTCTGCGCTCAAATCCTTCGGTGCAGACATAGCATTTACGGATGAATATAAAATTGAGATCAAAGCATCAAAAATGCACGCCTTTTCAGGAAAAATCGAGGGGGATTACTCAAACGCTGCGTTCCTTGATGCGTTCAACCATATTGACTCAAAAATTTCGATTGGAAACCTCAAACCCGATAGTTTACAGGGCGACAAAGTTTACTCCGGTTATTTTGAGCAAATATCAAACGGAATACCGACCCTTGATATTTCCGATTGTCCCGATCTCGGTCCCGTGTTATTCGCTCTTGCCGCCATCAAAAATGGCGCGACATTTATAGGAACAGACCGACTCAAAGTCAAGGAGAGCGACCGAGGCATCGCTATGCACGAAGAACTCCGAAAGCTCGGCGGCGGTTTGATTTTTGGAAACAATACAATTACCGTCCCAAAGCAAAGCCTTTCTTACAACGGCGAAATACTTGACGGACACAACGACCACCGCATCGTGATGGCAATGTCGGTGATTCTTTCCAAAATCGGCGGTGCGATCAAGGGTGCTGAAGCCGTTAAAAAGAGTTATCCCGGATTTTTTGAGGATATCAAACAACTTGGAGCAGAGGTAACATTATTATGATAGTTGACACAAGTAAAAAAATATTGATAGTCGGTCTTGGACTTCTCGGTGGAAGCTACGCAAAGGTATTAAAACACTTTGGATTTCACATCAGCGCCATCACCTTGGAGCAAAGCTCAATAGACTATGCAATAAAAGAAAATATCATTGACAAGGGCTCGACCGATCTTGACGAAAAAATGATTGGTGAAGCAGACCTTGTGATTTTTGCCCTGTATCCGCATGTTTTTGTGGAGTGGATCGAGAAGAACCAAAAACTGCTCAAAAGCGGCGCATTGATTACCGATGTTACGGGTGTAAAGCGTAGCATCGTATATCGGATACAGAATATGCTTCGCCCCGACGTAGAGTTCATTGCGGCACATCCGATGGCAGGTCGTGAGGTGTCCGGAGTGGAAAATAGTACCGACAGAATGTTTATCGGCGCAAACTACATCGTAACCCCTACCGAAAAGAACACACCCGAAGCAATCGAGACCTGCATTGAGCTTGGTAGACTTCTTGGATTTTCAAATGTAACAACCCTTTCACCCGAAGAACACGACGAAATGATTGGCTTCCTCTCTCAGCTTACGCACTGTATCGCCATCACACTGATGACCTGCAATGATAAGGAGAATATGGAGAAGTTTACAGGCGACTCTTTCCGTGATCTTACCCGCATCGCAAGAATCAATGACCAGATGTGGAGCGAGCTTTTTGTGGCAAATAAACCTGCTCTTCTAAATCAAATGAATTTGTTTATTGATAAATTTAACGAACTGAAAGTAATGCTTGAGACCGAAGACATCGATGGAATGAGACATATGATGCGCCATTCCACCGAGCGCAGAGCGTTGTTTGATAAGAAATAAAAAGAGCGAAAGATGATACGTAGAGCGATGGAAAAGGACATCCCTAAAAAGGTCTATCCCAAAAGTAGGATAGACCTCTTGCATAAAGAAAACAAAGACAGGCAAAAGCCTGTCTTTGTTTTTTGGTGCGAGTTGTTTTACAGGGTTTAAGCAAAAAGTGAGTAATTCCAATGGCTTTTGCAGCCGGCAAACAGTGTATTTACTAAGAAAATAAATTATTTAAATCATCCGCGAAGCGGATACCACAACTTCTTCACTATTCACCATTACTTATTACCTTCCAAAAATCCTCTATATAAAAGCGGAGAGAATAGTGAAAAGTGAAGAGTGAAAAGTGAAAAAGTAAAAATCCCCATTCTTACGAATGAGGATTTTTGGTCGGAGTGTCGGGATTCGAACCCGAGGCCTCTTGGACCCGAACCAAGCGCGATACCAAACTTCGCCACACCCCGATAACGATGAACATTATAGTGAATATTTCTCCCATTGTCAAGTGTCCTGCGTGCTTTTCATACAATGAAAAATAGGTTCGTATACTTTTGTGGGAGGGAACACGATGAGTTACTATGTAGAGTATCACCCCAAAGAGAGAAAACGGTATCCGACAAAATGGAAACAGCAAACAAAAACTCCGCGCCTTGCAATCATACTGTTGATAGCGGTGGTGGCAACTTATGTTATTATACAAAGCGGATTTCTGCAATACATCATACCGGGCGACCCGAAGCAGACAGCCGTTGCGTTCTCTGATATGGTGCAACGGGTAGAGGCGGGCTCTTCGGTTAGGGAATCGCTACTTGGCTTTTGCGAGGAAGTTATGAAATATGGGTCATAAAAATATTACCATTAAAGCAAATACATATGTTTATTTGGTGATATTACTGCTACTTATACCCATACAATGGCTGTTTGCGTGGCTTGTAACAATGCTTTTTCACGAGCTTTGCCATTGGATAGCGGTAAAGCTTTGCGGTGCGCAGGTGTATCAACTTGTGATTGGCATCGGTGGTATGGATATGGAAAGCAGTCCTTTGTCGGACGGTAAGCGCCTGTTTGCCGTTTTGAGTGGACCGATTGGCGGATTTTTACCGGTTTTTTTGGGTCGTTGGTTTCCGAGAATTGCGCTGTGCAGTTGGGTGCTGTCGATGTATAATCTGTTACCGCTGTTACCACTTGACGGTGGTCGTGCCTTGCAGATAATCCTAAGAAACAAGACAGCCTTTTTCGTTGTAGAAAAATGTATCCTTGTTCTGCTTACACTTGCTTGTGTTTATGTGGCCTTTTCTCTGCGCTTGGGCGTACTTCCGCTTGCAATTGTGGCAGGACTTTGGCTGAAAAACAGAAAAAGACCTTGCAAAGCGAGTATTTGCAAGGTACAATAGACCTACTTACCACAAATGAGGTTTCAATATGACAGAATTATTGCAACGGATTCTTCCTACTGTACAAAAGCCTGCGCGCTATACAGGTGGGGAATATCACGAAATTAAGAAGGATTTGTCCGATGTTCGCGTGCGGATTGCCTTTTGCTTTCCCGATACTTACGAGATTGGTATGTCCAATGTGGGTATGCGGATTCTTTATGGTGTTATGAATCAAATGGAGGGCGTATGGTGCGAGCGTGTTTTTGCGCCGTGGGCTGATATGGAGCAGGCGATGCGTACGCACAATTTACCGTTGTGGGCGTTGGAAAGTCAAGAGCCTGTGAAGAATTTTGATATGATTGCCTTTACCATCGGTTATGAAATGTGCTACAGCAATATCTTGAATATGCTGAAGCTTGCCGGTGTGCCTCTGCGCGCAACTGCACGCAAGGGACTGAAAAACATTGTGTTTGCCGGTGGTGTTTGTGCATTCAATCCGGAGCCGCTTGCTGACTTTGTGGACTTCTTTTGCTTGGGAGAGGGCGAGGAAATAACCGAGGAGATTGTGCGTTTGTACGACCGCGCAAAGGCGGAGGGATGGTCAAAGGACAACTTCCTCAAGGCTGTTTCCAAGATTCAAGGCGTGTATGTACCCTCGTTCTATCGGCACACCTACAACGCGGACGGAACCCTCTCTGCCATAACGCCCATAGGCGATGCGCCGAAGGTGATTACAAAGCGAATTGTAGAAAATTTAGATACCGCCTATTATCCCACACAGATGATTGTGCCGTCAACGGAGATCGTGCACGACAGAGCCAATTTAGAGGTATTTCGCGGTTGTATTCGTGGCTGTCGATTCTGTCAGGCAGGGTTTTCCTGCAGACCTGTGCGGAAGAAAAGTCCACAGGTGCTGTATCGGCAGGCTGTTGAAACATTACAAGCATCGGGTCATAATGAAATCACCTTATCCAGCCTGTCCACTTCCGATTATCGCGAGCTAAAGGAATTGACCGATGCAGTCATTCCGTACTGCGAAAGCAATCGCATCAACCTGTCCGTACCCTCGCTTCGTGCAGACAATTTTTCCCGTGAGCTTATGCAAAAACTGCAAACCCTGCGGAAAAGCGGATTGACCTTTGCACCCGAGGCAGGTACACAGCGACTAAGGGATGTCATTAACAAGAATCTGACGGAAGAGGAGATTTTGATCACCTGCGCCAATGCCTTTTCAGGTGGTTGGAACAATGTCAAGCTCTATTTTATGCTGGGTCTGCCTACGGAAACGGACGACGATGTGCTGGGTATTGCCGATTTGGTGTATAAGGTGATTCAAATTTGGAAGGATAACGCAACCAATAAAAAACGGGGCTTGCGTGTCCATGTGGCAACGGCCTATTTTGTGCCCAAGCCACACACGCCCTTCCAATGGGAACGGCAGATTACACCGCAGGAGTATCTGCGTCGTTGCCGATTGCTGAAAGACCATTTTTATTCTAAGTCCATTGAGTATAATTATCATACGCCCGACATCAGCCGTTTAGAGGCGGTTATGGCGCGTGGCGACCGCAGATTGGGCGCGGTCATTGAAACGGCAACGGAAAACGGTGCAAGGTTAGACGGCTGGGATGAATATTTCCGTTATTCCGTTTGGATGGATGCCTTTGATGCCTGTGGAATCGACCCGAATTTCTATACCGTACGCGGTTACGGAGAGGACGAAATTCTGCCTTGGGATACCATCGATGTTGGTGTATCGAAGAAATTTCTTCTGCGTGAGAGAAAACAGGCCTATGCAGGCGCAATTACACCCGACTGTCGCCATGGTTGTAGCGGTTGCGGTGCCGATAAGCTGTTGCAGGAGGTGAAGTGCGATGCCTAGACTTTTGTTTGAGAAGACAGGGAACGCAGTTTGGATGTCCCACTTGGACTTGATGCGCCTGTTTCAGCGCGCCTTTAAGCGCGCAGGATTGCCCCTTACCCATACGCAGGGCTTTAATCCCAGACCGTCGGTATCGATTGCTATGCCGCTTTCTGTGGGCGTTGAGAGTGTGTGTGAACTGCTTGACTTTACATTAGACGGGGAAACTGTCAGCTGTGAGGAAATTGCCGCCCGCTTGAACGGGGAGCTTGTGTCTGGTGTTCGTGTGCTGGATGTATATGACGACGGGCGCAAGCTAAAAGAGCTGGCGTTTTTGCATTGTGCCGTAACTTTGGAATATGATAGTGGTATCCCTGCTGATGCGGAAACTGCGCTGGCAGAACTGTTTGCTAAAGAAAGCCTGCTTGTTTCGAAAAAGAGTAAAAACGGTATGCAGGAGCAGGATATTATCCCGATGATTCAAAAGCTTGCGGTTATACGGTCTGCGGATAGGGAAGTGGTATTGGATTGCGTGGTATGCTGTCAGAACCCGACCCTGAACCCGATGCAGCTTGTCGCTGCAATTGAACTGTATCTGTCTGCTTACAAGCCGAACTTTGTCAAATGTAGGCGGATAGAGGTTTATGATAAGAATATGACTGTTTTTCGATAAGGAGCGATAATATGAAAGTAAATCCGAATTATATTTTGGAAGAATGTCCCATTTGCCACGGTGCAGGTATTGTGATGCATGAGGGCGGTTGGAATGTTCAGGTGGAGTGTGCCGATTGTAGCGCACACACCGTCTATGTGGAGTATGAAACAGATGCACAGAAACGAGAGGCTGAACAGCGAGTTGTCAGTCTTTGGAATCTTGGCAAGGTCGTCCGTACCGAAATAGGCGAGTAAAAATAAAATTTTTTCAAAAAAACGCTTGCAATTTCCGGCAGAGTGTGTTATCATACTGTGGCTATCGAAAGAAGCAAGCAAAATCCGGGTTTGGCGAAGTTTGGTATCGCGCTTGAATGGGGTTCAAGAGGCCGCTGGTTCGAATCCAGTAACTCGGACCAAATAAGCAGAAATCACATTTGTGGTTTCTGCTTATTTCCTTTTTAAGACTGGATTCGAACCCATCTAAATGCAACAGTCCGGTGGACTGTTGCTCGACCAGCTCGCAAACTGGTCGAAACAATAATTTTTGCCAAAGGCAAAAATGCAAATCGAATCCAGTAACTCGGCTAAAAATAATTGAATTTTTGCGAAAATATTGTATAATTATATGTGCAAATGGGATTTTCTGATACAAAAGAGGTGATTGTATGAAACTATATTTATACCTAGTGTTGCTTCTTGCTCTTTACTATGTATACGTTCTCTTACGTTTTGCCATTAAACGGATAATTCTTCTGCATAAAATCAAGCGTTTCGCAAAAGAAAACAGTATAGAGTACAAGATTACAACACCTGCGTTTCTATTTCCAAGCAACCGATACGGAACAGCGGTGCTATTAAAAACCGAAAAAGGTACATATAATATCCGCTTATTTGGCCTTTTACGAAAAAACTGCGCAGTACATTTTTGGAACAAGGAAATGTACTCGATGGAGAAATTCATCCCCAGGATGATTCTGTATGATACACCCCTCGGTCATAGGCCTGTAAGGCGCAGAAAGCTTGGTAAATGGGATATCAATGTAAATACCGAAATTCCTGTGTTGTTATATTCATCTGCAGACAGCCCCCTCCGAATCATGCAAACAAAGGTAAATCATATTGAACGGTTAATGGCAGGGGATATGATTGAAGATGTGTTGTTTGTTGATAGCGACTTTTTGTTCCGGTATATCGAAAATAGGTTATAACCCTATATATTTTGATTTTGTCTTGTGAAAATCCGGAAAATTATCTTATTTTTTCTAAAAAAGTACTTGATTTTTGATTTTTTATATGCTAAAATAGCTCGGTCTGAAAAAGCAAGGTGCGTCCTCTACGGTGCCGGGAACCATATCACCGGGCAACCGCCGCATGAACGCCTAATATTAAGGAGGACAAAGATATGGATTTGGTTAAGGCTCTGTCTAGCCAGTACATGAAGGAAGAGCTGCCCGAAATGCGGGTTGGCGACACTGTTCGTGTGCA
>JAZNGK010000017.1:0-1813 GCA_045576395.1 Faecousia sp.
CCGCCGATGTATTTGCTCACCATATCCAGCTGGGTGGCAGGTACAAATAAGGTGTCGGAGCCTTGGTAGGCAATCTTTACATAGTCTTTAATCGCACCGTCTACCTTGATTTGCTCCATGGCAACAAAGCGACCGATACCGTAGTTTTCGTGTACCACCAAATCTCCCGGGCTTAAATCTGTAAAAGAATTGAGTTTTTGCCGATTGGTTGCGTTTTTTTTGGTGGATTTCCGCTTTGGCTCTATTTTGCCGGTAAGCTGACCCTCTGTTAAAATCGCAAGCTTTGCGTTGGGATACTCCATACCGTAGAGAAGTGTACCTTCCGATAAGAAAATTTGACCGGATTGCGGCATAGTGGTAAGGGGAATACACAGGAATGCAGACAAGCCTTTGCTGTTTAACATTTCCTGCAACAGTTCGGCTCTGCGTCTTGAGCCGCATAATACAAGGCAGGAAAAGTCCATCTTTTGATAGTGGCTTAAGTCAGCGGCTGCAGTATCTAAATTGCCACCATAGCCGGGCAGTTGTTTGGCTGTCATAGGAAGCAATTGGTGTGGGGGGCAGGTCTCGGGATAGGCAGAGGCGGCAAAGCTGTCTAAATAAAGGAGAGAATGCGTCTGTAATGTTTCGCAAAAATCCTCCCATTGGCATACATAATCACACAGTTCACCTGCCACTAGACCGCCTTGCAATAGGCTGTCGAGTTGCATACCTATGTCTTCCGTACGCGTGCGCGATGCTCTATGGATACTGTTTTGGTCGCAAAGAATGACATTCGCATTTTGCGGAATGTAGGAAAGTGCGGTGGCATTTTCCGGATAGATGAGCGCCATATATCGGTCAGATGCCGGATTGTGAATACTGTTTTGATATTTCTCTAAATCCCGTTCCAGCGTGGCAATTAGCGCTTCGTTCGGTGTTTTTCTTCTGCGCTGTTTTGCGATTAAACGAGCGATGTCCTCACATAATCCCGACAAACCGTTCGGGTGTAAGCAGGGTAGAGTTTCACTTACAGGAAGAATTGTGATTTTGTCTATGTTTTCAGTCCGCCGTTGGGTATCGGGGTCAAAACTGCCCATCGTGTCCAGCTCGTCGCCAAAAAATTCAGCACGAATGGGGAATTGCGCGGCAGGGGAGAATACATCTAAAATACCCCCTCTAACAGCAAATTGCCCCGGTCCTTCCACCATACCGCAACGACTGTAACCGGCATTGGCTAGGTTTTCCAATAATGTGTCCAGCGGATATTCCTTGCCGACTTCTAATGTGAAGGTTGCATTTTGCAAGGTTGCAGGCGGAATTGTGCGCTGAGATAATGCGTCCCACGCCATAATTTGCAGACGCGTGTTACCGCAGGATAAATCGTAAAGCTGGCGCAGGCGTTTTTGCTCCCAACCTCTGGAAACCACAGCGCTGTCATATAAGGTCAGTTCTCTGGGCGGCAGAATCGGACAGTCTATGCCTAAAAAGCTCTTCAGTTCGTCGCTTACGCGCTTGGCGGCCAAATCATCTTGGCAGATTACCACCAAAGGCGCAGTTGTATGGGCGTACAAACCCGCAATCATATGGCTCCGATTTATTTGACCGATACCCGTAATGGCAACATTTTGCCTGTTTTCCAAGGTGTTTATCGCCAAGGTGTATTCGGGCATATTTTTTAAGATTTCCAGCAATTTTTCCATAGAATACCTCTAAAAAGGGAAAATGATTTCCAAATGGCAACGCGGAAAGAGGGAAAATATCCCCCTTTCCGTGGTAAAATGACAATATTATGGCTTGAAGCCGTTGTATCGGTTAGCGGCTTCATAAACAC
>JAZNGK010000018.1:0-3266 GCA_045576395.1 Faecousia sp.
TATTTACTCAATCCTCGGCATAATAATGCCCAAAGAATGAAAATACCACGGTGCTTTTTCTTTTCCCTCTTCCTCCGTCAGAAAGCATATGGAGATTGTCAAACGGTTTTGTTCTCTCCACGCCACTATTTTCCATTGTTCCCTTATTTCAGCCGTTATAATAGTCGTATGTTTTTGAAGGGGTGGAAGGATATGACAATCCGCGGTGAAATATGGTGTTAAGAAGAGCGTTGCTGGTTATTTTTGGGGTGGCAGGCAGTCTGCTTGCTGTACTTGGTCTTTATACCTCCGCAGAGGGAGCATTTGCGATGCCGCCAACAGAGCCTATACAGACACAGACGTTCCTTGTAGAGGAGATTACCCTGCCGATTGCTGTGCCGGGCACTTCGCTGATTGCGCAAAGGTTATCCGGCTATGAAGGTCCGTTTATGGAAGATGGCTCGGATAGGGAAGTGGTGGATATTGCCGCATTACATATATACAATAGCGGTAGCAGAGCAATACAAAAGGCATATATTGTACTATTCTATGATGAGCGTTCCTATGTCTTCTATGGAGAGCATATTCCGGCAGGTGCAACTGTATTACTGCTAGAGCGCAACGCAGCTGCATACCGCAGAGGAAGCTTTACAGCCTGTGTCGGCTGGCAGGAGGTTTCACAGCAGGAAGACCGACAGGCACAGCTCCATATAACAGACAGAGCGATGGGAACAGTTGTCGTAACCAACCGCACACAGAAAACCTTAAAGAATGTACGCCTGTATTATAAGGCGTGGCTTTCCCCACCGGATATTTATGTCGGGGGTATTACATATATGATTGAAGTTCCTTTACTCTTACCCGGACAAACGGTGAATTTATATCCCCACCATTACGCAAGTGGTTACAGCAAGGTGGTATTTATAACCACAAGCTAAAATATGCGGTGATGCTGTAAAATAACAGTTGTAAATAGTTGCAAAATGTAATATAATAATAAGGTTAAAGGATAATTCTCATGGATTCGAAAGGAATACCTGAATGAATAATAGAAGTGATGAATTGCAGGGCTACTTACAACCCGGTCGTCGTGTTCATTTGGTGGGTATAGGCGGCGTGTCTATGCGACCCTTGGGATTGGTATTACAGGGCATGGGTATGGTTGTAACGGGCTCGGATATGAGTGTAACAGCCTCTACCGAAGAACTGACGGCGCATGGAATTCCTGTGCGTATCGGCCATCAAGCGGAAAATATTGAGGGTGCCGAATGTGTGATTCGTACAGCGGCTGTGCATAATGACAATCCGGAGATTGCCGCGGCACGAAGAGCAGGTATTCCTGTGTTTGAGCGCGCGCAGGCTTGGGGCGTGATTATGCGCGCATATAAAAATGCAATTTGTGTCGCAGGCACACACGGCAAGACCACGACAACCTCTATGCTGACCCATATTCTTATGGAAGCCAATATGGACCCAACGGTTATGATTGGCGGTTATTTACCCTTGCTTCGTTCCGGACATCGGGTGGGTGAGGGAGATACTATTTTGCTGGAAAGCTGTGAGTATTGCGATTCGTTTTTGAATTTTGCCCCGACACTTGCGGTGATTCTCAATGTTGAGGCTGACCATTTGGATTACTTCAAGGATTTGGCGGATGTGCAGAAGTCCTTCCGCGAATTTGCAACCCTATCTTCCGGCCATGTTTTGGCAAACGGTGATGACCTGCATGTTACGCAGGCACTTGCCGGTATTGACTATGTTCGATTTGGCTTTGCACCCGATAATCGCGTTCGCGGTGAAAATATCTGTTCCGATTGGCGGCACTTCGATGTGATTTGCGACGGAGAAAGGTATTGCCATGTGGATTTGCGTGTGCTGGGTCGCCACAACGCGATGAATGCCTTGGCGGCAGCCGGAACGGCTTGGTTATTGGGAATTCCCGGTGATGCGGTAACAATGGGACTTGCAACCTTCTCCGGCGCTGAGCGTCGATTGCAGTATAAGGGCAGCTTCAACGGCGCCGATATTTATGATGACTATGCCCATCATCCCGATGAGTTGGCGGCAACCATTGAAACGATGCAAGCATTGCATTACAAACGATTGGTGCTTGCGTTCCAACCCCACACCTATACCCGTACCAAGCTCCTGTTTTCCGACTTTGTTCGGGAACTGAAAAAGCCGGATTTGGTGGTGCTGTCCGAGATATATGCCGCAAGAGAACGCAATTCCGTGGGCATTTCTTCAGCGGATTTACAAAAGGAAATCCCCGGTGCGGTATATTGCGCAACACTACCGGAGATAACGAAATATCTCCGTACTGCAATTAGACCTGGTGATGTTGTGCTTACTGTGGGTGCCGGTGATATTTTCCGTGCCGGTGAAGCCCTGTTAAAATGATGAATATGAGGCGTAAATTATGCGGAAATTAAATGTCTGCGTGCTCTTTGGCGGTGTTACTCCGGAGCATGAGGTGTCCTTGCGTTCGGCAGAATCTGTGCTGAACAATATGGATGCCGAAAAGTATAATATTTTTCCCGTTGGTATTACAAAAGCCGGCGATTGGGTGCTTTATGGCGGAACGGATTATTCTCTGCTCCCGTCCCAACAATGGCAAAATCACCCCGACAATTATCGCGCGATTATCTCTCCCATACGGAGTCAAGGTCTGCTCTGCTTCAATGGCGACCGTGTAAAATATGAGATGATTGATGTTGTGTTTCCCGTTCTGCATGGTGAGAACGGTGAGGACGGCGCGATGCAAGGTTTGCTGCAAATGGCGGGGATTCCGTATGTCGGAGCCCATGTGTCTGCTTCTGCGGTTGCGATGGATAAGACGCTTACTAAGCTCGTTGCGGATAATGCAGGCGTACCGCAGGCGGATTGGCTTTTAGTGCGCAATAGCGATTTGCAGAGCCAGATAGACGGGATCCTCAATACGGTTGAGAGCAAATTCTCCTATCCCGTATTTGTTAAGCCTGCCGGAACCGGCTCTTCCGTTGGTGTTTCCAAATCAAATACACGCGAGGAACTGAAGTCTGCGCTGTTGAAGGCGGGCATTTACGACGAAAAGATATTGGTTGAGGAATTTATTGCCGGCACTGAGGTTGAGATTGCCGTGTTGGGCAATAACTGCCCCGTAGCTTCTGTTGTAGGCGAGATTGATTCCGGTGCGGAGTTTTATGACTACGAGGCCAAATATGTAACGGATACCTCTACTGCTTACATTCCTGCTCGCATCAGCGAGGGGACCGAGGAGCAGGTTCGGGAATTGGCTGTGAAGGTCT
>JAZNGK010000019.1:0-10800 GCA_045576395.1 Faecousia sp.
TACAAGTGCAAAAACTGCGGTTACGAGATTGTGCCTACCTATACGCAGGCACTTAATGCAATGCATAGAGGAACGACTCGGTACTTGAAGTGTCCGAAATGCAATAAGCGCACTTGGTGTAAAAAAGTATTGAAAAAATAAGGTGGCATCTAAATAGTACGGAACAGCCAAGTCAAAAAACACCAGCCGTTAGGCTGGTGTTTTTCACTTATACATCGAGCCGAAGAATATCTTCCGGCGTTTCCCGCTTTACAGCCACATAAGAGGTACCACCGCATAGCATCACCACAGCCGGTCTTGGAATCCGGTTATAATTGGAGGCCATGGAGTAGTTATACGCACCTGTTGTCAGGCAGGCAATCAAATCGCCCCGCTTGAGCGTATCCGGCATCCACACATTCTCCTGAATCACATCACCGCTTTCACAGCATCTGCCCACAACAGAGCATTGCATATTCCGCGCATCATGCATTCGAGAGGCAGGTAGCAGGGTGTAGGGCGCGTGATAGAGAAGGAATCTGGGGTTGTCTGTCATGCCACCGTCTACCGACACAAAGCTCTTGTACCCCGGGATTCGTTTGCAGGTGCCCATGGTGTAGAGTGTCATACCGGCATCGGCAACAATGCTTCTGCCCGGTTCCATATAGATGTGGGGCATCGGAATTTGCAAATCCGATACAAGCGCTTGAATCCGATTACCGACAGCGAGCAGATTGCTCTGGATGTCCATATAGGGGTCATCGTGGGTGTAACGCACACCGTAGCCACCGCCCAAGTCCAGCTTTTTGGTTGTAAAATCGAGCTTATGATACATATCCGCAACAAAAGCGAGCATACGCTCCGCTGTTTGTAAAGGCACTTCGGCATCAAAAACTTGAGAGCCTACATGACAGTGAAAGCCCTGCAGGTCGATGTTGGGAAGTGTCAGCGCAAGCTTTGTAATGGCCTCTGCCTGTCCGGTTTCGATTGCTGAGCCGAACTTGGAATCCACCATACCGGTATTTACAGCCGCGTAGGTATGCGGGTCAATACCGGGTGTTATCCGCAAAAGCACAGGCTGTCTGTGGTGGTAGGCTCTGGAAATTTCATCAATGGCATACAGCTCCTCTTCGTTGTCTACCACAAAGAAGCCTACGCCCTGTTCTATGGCATAGCGAATATCTGCGTCTGTTTTGTTGTTGGAATGGAAATAGGCGTGTTCCATAGGAAAACCGGCATGGACGGCTGTGGCGATTTCTCCGGAAGAAACCACATCCACACCAATCTGCTCTTCTGCCATGATTTCATATATTCGCTTGAACGAGGCCGCTTTGGAGGCATACAACACATGGCCGTATTCTCCCAAGGCGTTTTTCATACCGCCCACATATGCTTGTATTCGGTTGCGGATACGGTCCTCGTCCATCAGGTAAAGGGGTGTGCCGTATTGGGCGGCAAGGCGCACGGTGCTTTGCCCGGCAAACAGAAGAATCCCATCGTCATTAACGGAAAGATTCTCACAAATTATATCTCTATTGTTCAAAAGATGGACCCTCGCTTTACAGCATAGTTTTTCTCAGATGGTCGGCAGAGTGCGCAGAGAGGTCGGCAGGTGCGATATCGAACATGGTTTTACAACCGCTGTCGCCTCTTGCATACATTTTGTTTGCGGCCCGGGCGCAGGCTAACAGGATGCTTGCCGTAAATTCAGGGTTGGAATCCAGATGCAAGCTGTATTCAATACAATGCGAATTCTCCTGCTGAAGTCCTGTGGTGCCGGTACGAATCACACAGCCGCCATGGGGTAGACGGTTGTGGTTTTCTTGTAGCTCCTGAAGGGAGAGGAAGGTTACGGTTGTATCATAGTCGGCAAAATAATTGGGCATTTGCTTGATTTCCCGTTCAATTCTTGCCAAATCCGCACCGTCCTCAGCGACCACATAACACTCTCTCGTATGCTTCTGTCTGGTTGAAAGTGTCGGGTTTTCACCTGAGCGTACGCGGTCAAGCGCGGCTTCCACAGGCACGGTGTATTGCCGCGCATCGATAACGCCCTCGATTCTCCGTATGGCATCCGAGTGCCCTTGGCTGACGCCGCGTCCCCAAAAGGTATAATCGTTCCCGTTGGGAAGAATGGCGGAGGCGTACAGCCGACTGATAGAGAACATTCCAGGGTCCCAGCCCGCAGAGATAACGGCAACCTTTTTGCCTTCTTTGGCAGCTTCATTGGTGCGTGCAAAGTGCGCAGGGATATTTGCGTGGGTGTCAAAGCTGTCCACCACGCAAAAGTCTTTGGCAAGGGCAGGTGTCATAACCGGCAAATCTGTGGCACTGCCACCGCAGATAATCACGACATCAATCTCCTGCTTAAATTGCAGGAGGGTATCGGCAGGGTAGACCGGTGTCCCGGTCAAGGTCTTTACACTATCGGGGTCCCGTCGTGTAAATATGCCCACCAATATAACATCGTCGGCATTCGCAGCGGCACATTCCACACCCCGTCCCAGATTGCCATATCCGTAAATTGCAATTTTCATAGCTTATTTCTCCAGCAAACCTGCCCGCCGCATACAATTGAGCAGATTTTCTTCATTCTTTCTTTCCATCGGTGTTAAGGGCAGACGCAAAGTATTTTCACAGAAACCCATTGCGGCCATTGCGGCTTTAACCGGTATGGGATTTACTTCACAGAACAGAGCATCGACAAGTGGCAAATAATCCAATTGCATCTGCAACGCTTTCTGCACGTTTCCTTGCATATACAGGTGGCACATATCGGATGTTTCTTTGGGAAGCAGGTTGGAGAGAACGGATATAACGCCCTTTCCGCCAAGGCTCAAGACGGGAACAATTTGGTCATCGTTGCCGGAATAAATATCCAGCTTATCTCCGCAAAGCTGGGCGATTTTGGCAATTTGGGAGATGTTTCCGCTGGCTTCCTTCACCGCCACGATGTTTTCGTGTTCTGCCAAAGCTGCACAGGTTTCCGGCGCGATGTTACAGCCGGTTCTGCTGGGCACATTGTAGAGAATACAGGGCTTTGTGCTGGCGTCGGCAATAGCGGTAAAGGATGCAATCAAGCCCTGCTGTGTTGCCTTGTTGTAATACGGCGTTACCAAAAGCATAGCATCTGCGCCTATTTCGCAGGAGAACTGCGTCATTTCAATGGCATATGCGATATCATTGGAGCCGGTTCCTGCAATGACAGGTACGCGACCGGCGACCTTGTCCACACAGAAACGAATGGCGTCTTTGTGCTCTTGATCGTTTAGCGTGGGACCTTCTCCTGTTGTACCGACGGCAACAATCGCATCAATACCTTGCGCAATTTGCCATTCAATGAGCTTTTCAAATGCCTCAAAGTCCACCCGATTGTCCTTAAACGGGGTGATAATTGCGGTTGCGGCACCGGTGAATATTGTGTTTTTCATATGTATTTCCCTTTCTTTTCAATAAAAAAAGATAGCCAAAACAGGCTATCTTCCAATACTACAAACTATACAGTAATTGTATGGATGATAGCACTCCGCATTTCTGCGACAGCAGAACGGATATTCTCCGCACTGCCAGCCATGTACCTGCCACAGCACACACTTCGGCATTCGTCCCTTTTTCGCACGGCATGGCAGCCCTCATTGAGTTGTGTGCGATACTCTTGACCAAATGCGCCTCTATCGTCGTCGTTCATAATAGCATAAAAGTGGTTTCTTGTCAATGATTGTTTGCAATTTATAAATTACCGCAAATGCAGGTGCATTTGTAAAACGCCTGTCTCGGGGGTGGTATTGCAACCTATAATGGGATGTGCTGTGTACGCAAATCCGCTTTTCCGTTTGTCTTCGCTTGATGGTTGACTTTTTTATTTTGGGGAAGTATAATTTTTAGCATATTTATTTTATCCGTTTTGCAAAAAATAGCAGTATCGTTGGCGTATTTAGGAGGTCATTTATGATAGAGGCAATTATCCTGTTTGTTATTGGGTTGGTTTTTCTGATAAAAGGCGGTGATTGGTTTGTAGATGGCGCAACGGGAATCGCGCGTAAGTTCCACCTTTCGGATATGATTGTCGGTGCAACGGTGGTGTCAATCGGAACAACCTTGCCGGAAGTTATGGTTTCAGCCACGGGTGCATTGAACGGACAGGGTTCAATGGCTTACGGCAACGCCATCGGCTCGCTTATTTGTAATACAGCATTGATTGCGGCTGTTTCTGTTTCGCTAAGACCCGGCCCTGTGAATGTAAAGACTATGAAGATGCCGGTTGCCTTTTTCTTTTTGTCAGCGGCATTTTATTGCATAGCGGTTTATGCAATCGGCGCATTTACGCGCTTGTTTGGCGTAGCTTCGTTGCTGATTTTCGTGGTGTATATCATCTTAACTGTCCGACAGGGTTTAAAAACGCCTGCTATACCCGAGGAAAATACGCAGGAAAAGCACAGCGCTTCTATTTGGAAAGAGATATTTTTGCTGGTTATCGGCGCTGTGCTCATTGCAATCGGTGCAGATTTGCTGGTAGACAACGGTACCGTCATCGCAACACAGCTGGGCGTTCCGGAAACGGTTATTGCGCTGACCTTTATTGCATTGGGAACCAGCTTACCGGAGCTTGTAACCACCATTACCAGCCTGCGTAAAGGACACGCATCTTTGGGCTTGGGAAATGTGATAGGTGCCAATATCTTTAATTTGGTGTTGGTGTCGGGTGTTTCTGTGATTTTAGCACCGTTTGAAGTGCCTGTCGGAAATACCATATGGGGCATAAACAGCTCTTTGGTGCTGGACATTCCTCTGATGCTCTTTGCGATGGGTATTCTAACCATTCCGACATTGATACGCAAAAAGCTATCGAGAGCACAGGGTATTTTGCTTTTGTGTATCTATGCGGCTTTTTGCACCTTGCAATTTATACTATAAAAGCAAAGCCAAGACACCGCTATCCCCAACGGTGTCTTGGCTGTATATTTGCCTTTTTGATAGGGGAGAATAGGATAAAATGCAAAAAGGGCTTGCATTTTTATAATTCTATGTTATAATAGGCAGTAATATTGCTGAAAGGAGCACTTTAGACAATTATGGACGACGGCGACAGTAATCCCGATAATCCTCCTTTGTGTCATAAGTTAGTACAGGCGAAGCGTAGTCCTCATCTTCGGGTGTAGGATATAGGCTTTGCCTTTTGCGCGTTTTTTAGAAGAATTTATGATGAAAAATCGGAGGAAACAAGAAAATTATGGATAATTCCATTCTATTTACAATAGGCTTGCAGATAGCGCTGATTGCGCTCAATGCAATATTTGCCTGTGCGGAAATCGCGGTGATTTCCATGAATGACAATAAACTTGCGAAGATGGCATCGGAGGGCGATGCGCGTGCCGTACGCCTTGCGCGGCTCACCAATCAGCCTGCGCGTTTTTTGGCTACCATTCAGGTTGCCATCACCTTGTCCGGCTTCTTAGGCTCTGCATTTGCGGCAGAGAACTTTTCCGGACTCCTTGCCGGCTGGCTGGCTGATTTGGGTGTACCGCTTTCCTTGGAAACGCTGGACTCTATTTCGGTGGTGTTCATCACCATTGTGCTGTCCTATTTCACCTTGGTCTTTGGCGAGCTTGTACCGAAGCAGGTAGCTATGCGGAAGGCAGAATCCTTGGCGTTGGGTATGTCCGGCTTGATTAGCTTTATTTCCAAGCTGTGTGCACCGCTTGTCGGTCTTCTGACACTCTCTACCAATGGTGTTTTGCGCCTGATGGGGATTGACCCCAATGCGCAGGAGGAAGAGGTCAGCGAGGAAGAAATCCGCATGATGGTGGATGTGGGCAACGAAAAGGGCACGATTGACAACGAGGAGCGCGAATTCATTCAAAATGTGTTTGAATTTGACAACCTTCCCGTTGACGAGATTATCACCCACAGAACCGATGTGGTATTTCTGTATTTGGAGGATAGCCTTGAGGTCTGGGACAAAGCAATTTCCGAAACACGCTTTACATACTATCCTGTATGTGATGAAACACCGGACCAAATCGTGGGCATTTTGAATACAAAGATTTACTTCCGCATGAAGGATAAGACCAAGGAATCGGTCATGGAGCAGGCGGTTATGGAAGCCTATGTGGTGCCGGAATCCTTGAAGGCAGATGTGCTGTTTAGGAATATGAAGAAAGAGCACGTGCAGATTGCCGTTGTGTTGGACGAGTATGGCGGAATGAGCGGTATCGTTACCATTAAGGACCTCATTGAGGAGCTGGTAGGCGACTTGGAGGACGATGTTACCGAAGAGGAAATCGCAGAGCCTGTTATTCTTTTGGAAGAAAATCTATGGCAGGCAGAGGGCAGTGTTTTGCTGGAGGAACTTTCGCAGGTGCTGGATATGCCCTTGGAATCCGAGGAATATGATACGTTGAACGGTCTGATTTTCCACCACTTGGGCACTTCCCCCGAAGTGGATTCCCTTGTGGAAGTGGACGGATTGGAAATTTTGGTTACCAAGATACACAATTATCAGGTGGAAACTGCGGTCGTTCGCAAGCTTCCCGTCGTGGTACCGGAAGAATAATAAACAACGAGGCTTTTACCTTTTGGTAAGAGCCTCGTTTTTGTGATTATGCAAATCCGTCTAAACTTTCAATTAGGGTGGTCATCGCCTTTGTGCAGAACTTGTTTCGCTTGTAGTAGGCGCAAATGTTCCGCTTCGTGTGGCGGGTAGGCAGGTTGTAGAAAACGATGTTGCTGTGGTCCACACCGCGAATATTGCGCACCAGCGTGTCGCTGACCAGCGATGCGGCTGTGCCCTGCTCGACATAGGTATAGAGGTTAATCAGCCTGTCCATTTCTAGTAGCACCTTAGGCGAGAAGTTCACCTTTTGGAAAATGGCGTTGGTTTGCTTTCGGGTGTCGTTGTTGCGATTCATTAAAATGAAGGGCGTGTTTTTGAAAATATCCAAATCCACAGGCTCTGCGTGGCGATTTTGCAAAATATCGTCGTAGGAAAGCTGATATGCTTTGCAAATTTCGTTTTCGGGAAAGCTTGCCGGAACAGCCAGCAAAAGATGCTCTGTTGCGAGGTGCTTTTGCTCAAAAATATCTGTGGGAAGCATGCTGTTGTCAATCACGATATCCAGCGTGCCCATATTGATTTCATTTTCCAAGGTTGTGGAGTTGGCGTCCATAAGGGAAATGTGAATTTTGGGATAGTTCTGTATAAAGCGCGATATATATTTCGGTAGCACCAAAGACGATAACAGCTGATTGCTTCCAATTCGCAAAGAGCCTGTTTCTAAGTTGTTTAGTGCCAGAATATACTCCTTGTAGGCGCGTTCGATTCCTTGTATTTGCTCGGTAGCGCGTATGTATTCACGCCCTGCTTCTGTTAGACGGACAGGCTTACAGCTACGGTCAAACAGCGGTGTGCCGAGCTCCTGTTCTAAGGTTTTTACCATAAGGCTGAGCGACGGCTGTGCGATAAACAGCTTCTGTGCCGCCTTGGAAAAGCTCTGCTCCTTGGCAATAGTAAATATCAAATCTTTTCGATGGAACAGATTCTCCATTTGCGAAACCTCGTTTCTTGTTTCCTTAATAAGAAAATTGTAACATTATGTCGTGTATTTGTCAATTACAAGTATAATAAATAGAAAATGATTTTTATATTATTATATATATTTGATTATACATGTTTTTGTTGTTATATTAAGCGTGGAAAATATAAAGAAGGGTGGATAATTTATGAAAACCAATACCTTTGATACGCGTATGGAATCGGATTCCATTGGCAGTAAGACCCTGCCGGCAGATGTATATTATGGTGTGCAATCCTTGCGTGCGATGGAGAATTTCCCCATCACCGGCACGCGAATGATTCCTGCCATGATTTACAACTTGGCTCTGCTTAAGAAGGCTTGTGCGATTGCCAATAAGGACGCAGGCGTGCTGGAAGCGAAGGTTGCCGATGCAATTATTGCCGCCTGTGATGATATCTGCTCCGGTAAATACCATGACCAATTTATTGTTGACCCGATTCAGGGCGGTGCAGGCACCTCTATGAATATGAATGTCAACGAAGTGGTAGCCAATTTGGCAATTGAGAAGCTGGGCGGTCGCTTGGGCGATTACAGCATTGTCCACCCTAATGACCATGTCAACCAAGGCCAGTCTACCAATGATATCGTGCCCACAGCCGGCAAGATGACGGTTGTTACGCTATTGCAACCGCTGCTTGTGGACTTGAAGGCCTTGGAGCAGGCGCTTATGAAGAAGGCTGTGGAATTTGATTCCATTATCAAAATGGGTCGTACCCAGCTGCAGGACGCTGTTCCCGTCTGTTTGGGTCAGGAATTTGCGGCTTATGCATCTGCCGTTCGCCGCAGTTTGAAGCGGATTGAAGCCGTACAGGCGGAAATGTACCCTGTTAATATGGGTGGTACAGCTATCGGTACCGGCATCAATGCAGACCTTACTTATTTTCACAATGTAACCAAGGTTTTATCAGAACTTACCGGCGTGCCTTACTATCAGGCAGAGGATATGATTGACGGCACCCAGCATATCGATTGCTTTGCCGCCGTTTCCGGTGCGCTAAAGGACTGTGCGCTGGCATTGTCCAAGATTTCCAACGACCTGCGTTTGATGTCCTCCGGCCCCAGAACGGGCGTTGCGGAAATCAACCTGCCTGCCCGTCAGAACGGTTCCTCCATTATGCCCGGTAAGGTCAACCCTGTTATTCCCGAGGTGGTCAGTCAGGTGGCTTTCCGCTTGGTGGGTAATGATGTAACCATCTCTATGGCTGTGGAAGCAGGTCAGTTTGAGCTGAATGCCTTTGAGCCTGTGGTGTTCGACGCACTCTTTCAATCGATTATCACCTTGGACGGTGCGGTTAAGACCCTGACTGTTAACTGCGTAGAGGGTATTACCGCCAATGAACAGCATTGCCTGGATCTGTTAAATGCCAGCGTGGGCACCATCACCGCGGTCTGTCCTTATATCGGATATGCGCAGGCGGCATCGTTGGCAAAGGAAGCGCTCAAGACAGGCGTTCCTGTTCGCACCTTGTTGGTAGAGCGCGGTATTCTCACAGCAGAGGAAGTCGAGCATATTTTGGACGCGCACAATATGACCCACCCCGGCGTCCCCGGTAAAAACTAAATCAAGAACAAATCCCACTTGCTGGGCGCGCCCAGCAAGTGGGATTTTTGTTCACAATTATTCTATATACAAGCGCGATTTTTGTGATATAATGTAAGATAATGTTTGTTGAGAGGAAACGCACATATGAAGAAAAGGAACGCAATTTCATATATCTGTTATCGGATTATTCGGTTTTTGGTGTGGGTGTTTTACCCGAAAACAGCCGTTGTCGGCTTGGAAAACCTGCCGAAAGAGCCGAGCGTCGTGGTGGGAAACCATGCCCAAATGAACGGACCGATTTGCGGAGAGCTGTATTTCCCGGGAAAACGGAAAACCTGGTGTGCCCACCAGATGATGTATGTAAAAGAGGTGCCAAGCTACGCCTTTGCGGATTTTTGGAGTGGAAAACCCCGTTGGACACATTGGTTTTACCGATTGCTTTCCTATGTGATTGCGCCCATTTCCGCCTGCGTGTTCAATAATGCCAAAACGATTCCCGTTTTTCGGGATAATCGTCTGCTTACAACCTTTAAGCAGACCATTTCTGCTTTGGAAGAAGATGCCAATGTGATTATCTTTCCGGAGTGTTATGAGCCGCATAACCATATTGTCTATCAATTTCAAGACAAATTTATCGATGTGGCAAAGCTGTATTATAAGCGTACGGGAAAGGCACTGTCTTTTGTGCCGCTATATTTAGCACCGGCGCGAAAAACGATGTATTTGGGAAAGCCGATTGTATTTCAGCCGGAAGCACCGATTGAGGCGGAACGCCAACGGATTTGTGCGTATTTGATGGATACAATCACGCAAATTGCAACCGATTTGCCCAAGCATCGCGTTGTGCCATATCCCAATCTGCCCAAACGGGCGTATCCTATGAATATTTTAGATGAGGTAGTTGCTGATGAAAAAGCCTGTGATTGATTATCGAAACCTGCGTTTTTCCAATCTGACAAGTCCTACATATCGGCATCTTTTGTTGCTGTTGGGTTGGGTGGTGTACTTTGCACTCTATTTTCTGACGGAGAATCTCATTCCTGTTGAGGACTGCTACCCTGTGTGGTGTAAGCTCGACGATATGATACCCTTCCATGAGAGCTTTGTGGTTTTCTATGTGGGCTGGTATGTGCTGATTGTGATTTCGCTCGGGTATTTTCTGCTGTATAATGTGGAGAATTTCAAGGGCCTGCAAACCTTTATTATGATAACGCAGGCGGTGGCGATGGTGTGTTACATCGTGTTCCCGACCCGTCAGGATTTACGCCCTGCGGAGTTCCCCCGGGAAAATATCCTCACATGGATTATGGGGCTCATTTACAGCGCCGATACCAATACGGGTGTCTGTCCGTCCTTGCATGTGGCATACTCTATCGGTATTGCATCGGCTTGGCTGAAGGAAAAGTCTGCCGCGTGGTATGTAAAGACTGTTGTGGTGGTTTTTGTCATCGGTGTCTGCCTGTCGGTTGCCTTTACCAAGCAGCATTCTGTGGTGGATATTTTTGCTGCCTTGCCGGTGTGCTTGCTGGCAGAGCTTTTGGTGTACGGCAAGTACTATAAAAGCAGCAGATTAAAGGCACCAAAATAATAAAATATACACAGATTTTTATTGACTTTGCGGGCTGTTTATGGTACATATAACTATGTATGTAATCGCAACCGATTTTAGTTGGAATCCGCAAAAAAAGGAGAAAAGAAATGAAA
>JAZNGK010000020.1:0-4779 GCA_045576395.1 Faecousia sp.
GGCAGATTGAAGGTGATGTGGGCAATCAAGAGTGTCCAAAAGTTTAGACTCTCTTTTCGTTGCAGTAGCGTAGAGCCGATGAAGACGAACAACAGCGACAGGGAGATACCGGTTACGATGTCCGGATTGGTCATGGGGATGTTGGTCAAGCTCATGACGGTCTTCCGCAGACGGGGCTTTAGATTGTGAATACCCACCGCAGAGAAGGTGCCGAAGGCTGTGGCGATTGCCGTAGACAGAATGGAAATGAGCAGGGAGTTACCCAAAAGCGCCAGCAAATCCTCGTCTTGGAACAAGGCCTTGTATTGCGCAAGGGTGAAGCCTTCAAATACCGTCAAATCCTTGCCGGTGTTAAACGATGCCACCGCCAAAACAAGCATAGGCACATACAAGAAGGTAAAAATGAGAATTGTGAGAATACGGTTGGTTTTTTTCATACGACTACACCGCCTTCCTCATCCTCACCGCCAAAGCGGTTCATAATGCCGGTGCATACCAATACCATCAGCATAAGCAGTAAGCTCAGCGCGGCGCCCAAATTGGGATTGTTGCTGGTTTTGAATTGCTTTTCGATGACATCACCGATGAGCATGGTTTCCGCACCGCCAAGTTTTTGGGAGATGTAGAAGGTGGAAACGGCCGGCACAAATACCATGGTAATGCCGGAGAGAATCCCCGGTGTGCTAAGTGGCAGTATCACGCGAGCGAATACCTGCGCACCGTTACAGCCCAAATCCTCGGCAGCCTCAATTAAGCGGTTGTCGATTTTCACCATAATGGCATACAGGGGCAGAATCATATAGGGCAGGTAGTTATATACCATACCCAAAATCACGGCACCGGCAGAGCCGATAATCTCAACGGTGCCCAGCCCCAGCTTGCCTAACAGTACATTGAAAATGCCGTTGGTTTCCAAAAGACCGACCCAAGCCAAGGTGCGGAGCAAAAAGCTCATACACATCGGCAACATAATGAGCATATACAGAATCTTCTGTGCTACCGCAGAGCGATGGGCAATAAAGTAGGCAACCGGATAGCCCAGAATTAAGCAGATGGCGGCAGACAGTAGGGAGTACCATACGGAAACGCCAAGAGTCGGCAGGAACAGCCCCAAATCACGCAGATTGCCCAAGGTAAAACTGCCGGTATCCGGGTCGGTCAGGGCGTAGTAGCCCATCACACCCAGAGGAATCAGCGTGAAAATCAGCATCCACAGGATGTAAGGACCGCTTAAAAGAATGGATTTATTCTTCTTCATCAGCCACATCCTCCGTCAGCTCGTCGTACTCGGCGGAGTAGGAGCTGTAATCACCGAACATACCGGAGTATTCACTCTTATGCATAATGTGGATATCCTCGGGGTTTAGGCGAATGCCGACGGTTTCTCCTTCGCCATGGTAGTCGGTGGTTTGAATCAGCCACTTGAAGCCACGGAAGTCCACAATAATATCGTAGTTTAGACCCTTGAAGGTTACGGAAGTAACGGTGCCGACCAGGTGGCCCTCACCGGCAGGCACAAAGTCAATATCTTCCGGACGGATAACCACATCCACAGGCTCGTTGGGCGCAAAGCCTGCATCGACACAGTCGAATACGGGACCGAAAAACTTCACCTTGTAATCGGACAGCATAATGCCGTCTAAAATATTACTCTCACCGATAAAGTCTGCCACAAAGGCATTCTTCGGCTCGTTATAAATATCCTCAGGCTTGCCGATTTGCTGAATACGACCCTTGTCCATAACCACAACGGTGTCGGACATGGAAAGTGCTTCCTCCTGGTCGTGGGTAACATAGATAAAGGTAATACCCATAGCCTGCTGGATGCGCTTGAGTTCGTTCTGCATATCTTTGCGCAGACGCAAATCCAATGCCGCCAAAGGCTCGTCAAGGAGAAGCACCTTGGGGCGATTCACCAAGGCACGCGCGATGGCAACACGCTGTTGTTGACCGCCGGAAAGACTGTCAATAGAGCGATTTTCAAAGCCGGTCAGACCCACAACGGCCAGAATCTCCTGTACCCGTTCGTGAATCTCCTCTTTGGGCAGCTTTGCCACCTTCAAGCCGAAGGCGATGTTGCCATACACATCCAAATGCGGGAACAATGCATACCGCTGAAAAACGGTGTTGATTTGTCGCTCGTAGGCAGGCACATCGTTGATGCATTTTCCGTCAAAAAGCACTCTGCCGGATGTAGGGGTTAAAAACCCGCCGATAATCCGCAGAGTGGTTGTTTTACCGCAGCCCGATGGGCCCAGCAGCGTGAGGAATTCGTGGTCATTAAAATAGAGATTGATACCATCAAGTACCTGTTCCCCGTCGAACTCCATGGTAAGGTCCTGGAGCCTGATGAGTTCTTTGGACATTATCCTCCCCCGTTTCTTTTTATAGATTTAATAGTATAGATATAACCGAAAAATTGACATTTGTCAACAAGTTTTATTGCCATAGAAAGTGTAACCATAATTTGCTTGTAAAAGGCGGAAAATAACGGGTGTGCAAGGCACACCCGTTCGTATCGTTTTTATCGCTTTAAGAGCTTGGAATACCCATCGCCATATTGGACACAGCGAGAAACACGACTCAAGGTGGCAGAGGAAATATCGGTTTCGGCAATCACCTGATTGTAGGTTTTTCCGTCCAGCAACAGCTTGGCGGCGTACAGGCGTTCTGCCATTTTCTCTACTTCCTTATTGGTACACAAATCGGCAAAAAACAGCTTACACTCATCAACGGTGGTTAAGCTCACGATTATGCGGTAAAGCTCGGTAATCTTCTCGTTTTTGCCCATAGGGGTATCCTCCGGCTAAAATGATTCTTGAAAGCCTTGTAAAAATGCGCGCGTTTTTTCACTTTTCGGATGCGTAAATACTTCCTCCGGTGTGCCCATTTCCTCTATGACACCGTCTGCCATATAGATGACCACATCGGCAACACTTTTTGCAAAGTCCATTTCGTGGGTAACGACAATCATCGTGCTGTCTTCGCCCTTCAAACCCTTAATGACACGCAAGACCTCGCCGGTCAGCTCGGGGTCAAGGGCGGAAGTCGGCTCGTCAAAGCACAATACCTGCGGATGCATAGCCAGCGCACGGGCAATCGCAACGCGCTGTTGTTGACCGCCGGAGAGCTGATAGGGGTAGGCATCGACCTTGTTGGATAGGCCGACCTGCGCCAGCAGTTTCAGGGCATTTTCCTTAATTTGTTCGTCTGTATCCACATTCAACAGTGTCGGTGCCAAGGTGATGTTCTCCAACACATTGTAGTGAGGGAAGAGGTTGAAATTCTGAAATACCAATCCGAAATGGAGCCGATTTTTCCGCACCTGCTCATCGCTTAGAGGCTGACCCAAATTCAGTAGTGGCTGACCGTCTACGGAAATCTCGCCTGCATCCGGTGTTTCCAAAAAGTTCAGGCACCGCAAAAGTGTGGTCTTACCGCTACCGGAAGAGCCGATGATTGCCAATACCTGTCCCTTTTCCAAGGTGAAGCTGACACCCTTCAAGACCTCGGTCTTGCCGAAGCTCTTTTTGATATTTTTTACTTCTAATAATGCCATAGCTTAACCTCTGTAATAGTTTAATTTCTTTTCAAAATAGCCGAACAGCAGGGTAAGCAGGCCCACCACGGCCAGATAGAACACGGCGGTATAGAACAGGGGCCACATCAAGCCATAAGCCGCATAGTTCTGAGCGGCCTGAATGATCTCCACGATCATAATAACCCGGGCCAAGGCAGTGTCTTTTACCAGAGTGATGACCTCATTGGCAATGGGGGGCAGGATCCGCTTGACCACCTGCATTAATATCACCTTGAAGAAGATCTGGCTCTTGGTCATACCTAGTACCTGACCGGCTTCGTACTGTCCCTTGGGAATGCTCTCAATGCCGGCCCGATAGATCTCGGAGAAATAGCAGGCGTAGTTGATTACAAAAGCCACAATGACAGAGCTAAAGCGGGTCATCAGGGGCGTACCCAGCAAAAAGCCCGGTACATAGAACACGATAATGACTTGGAGCATCAGGGGCACACCCCGAACGATCCATACAAATATTTTAGTGAGATATGCCAAAGGCTTGAACTTGGACATAGATCCAAAAGAGATCACCAAACCCAAAGGAAGCGCTAACACAAGTGTTAGCGCAAAGATCAGGCCGGTCTGTTCAAGTCCCCTCAGCAAGCTTAAGGTTACTTCCCAAAAACCCATACTTTTTTGTTCCTTTGTTTAGTAGTCTTACTCGATGGTTTCGCTGATCTTGAGCACGTTCTCGAAGCCGTACTTCTTAGCAATTTCAGCCAGCTTACCGTTTGCTTCCAGCTGCTTGATGGCATCATTGACCTTGGCGGTCAGTTCGCTGCCCTTCTTGAAGCCGATGGCATAGATCTCGGATTCCAGCTCAATAGCTTCCACGATGGCTAAGTCAGTATAGTCGCCCTGACCGCAGACGTTCTTAGCCAGCAGGATGTCAACAACAGCAAAATCAACAGCGCCGGACTTCACTTCGGGGAAGGCGTTGATCTGTGCGGTAGCCTTAGAAACCTTGTCGGCGTCGGTGACGGAGGTGGCATAAGCTTCGCCTGCGCTGCCGCCTTCGACACAAGCGGTCTTGCCGCTCAAGGCGGTCTCGTTGGCAAACTCAGCAACTCTGTCCTTTTTGACAACGATGCACTGCTGGTTCAGCATGTAGCCGTAGGAGAAGTCCACAAGCTCGCTTCTCTTGACACCGTTGTCGGAGGAGTTGGCAGTAAAGCCGTTCCAAATGCAATCGATAGCGCCGG
>JAZNGK010000021.1:0-2173 GCA_045576395.1 Faecousia sp.
AAAGCAGGACGCCGATACACAGCTACCTGCCGAGGGTCCCATGACACCCGGTCAGGTTTACGCCCAAAGCGCAAAGGCTGTGGTGGCGGGGATTACCCGATATGAGAGCGCCGCAGGTGCGGGTGAAGGCGTTGGCTCCGGCTTCCTGATTTCCGCAGACGGATATGTGGTTACCAATTACCATGTGATTGATGGCGCATCCCAAGTGTCGGTTACCACCAATGCGGGGGATTCTTTAACCGCGAAGATAGTCGGTCATGATACGACCAACGATATTGCCTTGTTAAAGGTCGAAGGGGAAAATATGCCCTTTGTAACCTTGGGTAGTAGCGATGCGTTGGCGGTGGGCGACCAAGTGGCAGCCATCGGCAACCCTCTTGGCGACTTGACAGCCACTTTGACAGTCGGCTATGTGAGCGCGAAGGACAGAATCGTAAGCACCGACGGAACGGTTATCAATATGCTTCAAACCGATGCGGCAATCAACTCCGGCAACTCCGGTGGCCCGCTTTTCAATATGAACGGGCAAGTGGTGGGCATCATTACCGCCAAATATTCCGGCAGTAGCGATTCCGGCGCATCGATTGAAGGTCTTGGCTTTGCCATTCCCATGGACGATGTGGTGGGCATCATTTCTGATTTGCGTGAATACGGCTATGTAACCGGCGCCTATATCGGTGTCTATGTGCGCGATGTGAGTACTGCCGCGCAATCCTACGGCTTGCCTGCCGGTGCGTATGTAGAGGAAGCAATGAAGGGCTATGCCGCAGACAGAGCCGGTATTCGTGCAGGCGATATTATTGTCAATCTCGGTGGCCATGATGTGGACTCTGTTACCACGTTGACACGCGTGCTTCGTCGCTTCAAGGCAGGGGAGGCTATCTCCGTAACCGTTTATCGTGGCGGTCAACGGGAGTATTTGACCGTTACATTGGACGAAAAGCCTGTGGAGCAGCAACAGCAACCCACAGAAGAAGAAACACCCGCGCCCAATGCAGGCAATAATAAAAATTGGTTTGATTTTTTTGCGCCGTTCTTTGGCGGTTAAAATATCGGCGTAGCTGAATTTTCCCGATTGGATGTCGTATAATAACCATATGGGTAAAGGATGCTTACAGGAGGACATACTGTGAAAAAGAAAAAAATTTCCGCTTCCGCAAAGCGGACAATGCTCATTGTGTTGAGTGTGGTATTGGCGCTGATTTTAGTGGCGTTGATTGTGGGCACAGCCTATATGGAAAGTCTGCTCAACCTTATCAATAAGAATCCCGATGACAGCACAATGTCGTCGGAGGAGTATCAAGACTTTATTAACAATCAGGCGCAAGATTTTACAGGCGAGGCCGATAACCCCAACGATGTGGAGTGGGACCCTCATAATATGACGGTAAAAGACGAGGAGCATATTATCAACATTATGCTTATCGGTCAAGACCGTCGCCCCGGTGAGGGACGCACCCGTTCGGATGTGATGATTCTGTGTACGGTCAACAAGGCCACGCAGGAGCTGACCCTGACCTCTTTTATGCGCGATATGTATGTGCAGATTCCCGGCTATCAGGACAATAAAATGAATGCAACCTACGTCTTTGGCGGTATGGATTTGCTGGATAAGTGCATGGAAATCAACTTCGGTGTGCATATTGACGGCAATATGGAAGTGGATTTTGACGGTTTTATTGATATCATTGACCTGATGGGTGGCGTGGATATTTACCTGTCCAACTCCGAGGCGAATCATTTAATCAAGGAGGGCTATTCGGTTAGTGCCGGCAACAATCGTCTTAACGGCGAAGCCGCGTTGGCATATACGCGGAATCGTTCCACCGGTAATGCCGATTTTGACCGTACCGGACGGCAGAGAAAGGTTATGAATGCGCTGTTTGAAAAGTGCAGAGGTATGAATTTGAGTCAGCTGAAGAATCTAATGGAGAAGGCGCTTCCCATGATTACCACCGATTTGACCAATCGGGAGCTTTTGGATTATATGATGGATGTTCTGCCTATGCTGACCAATATGAAGGTCAACAGCCAGCGGATTCCGGCAGATGATACCTTCACCTATGCGTCCTATACGCACGCAGGTAGTGTGCTTGTGCCGGATTTGACAGCGAATCGGAAACTGCTGTTGTCTGCTATGGCAAAAACAAAATAACAAAAAAGCGTGTCGCAA
>JAZNGK010000022.1:0-3558 GCA_045576395.1 Faecousia sp.
CCAAAATAAGGGACAGCTCCTCCAGCTTTTGGGCAAAGCTACCCTCCGATTTTTGCGATGCGATATACAAATCCTCGGCACCGATACAGCACCGCTTGAATTCATCCACAGCATCCAACAGACCTGTCAGAAACTCCGGACGGGTTTCCACCGCGGCATATGCCTTCAGCTTGCTGTGAAGCTGACGGGTAGCCGAAGCCATTGTTACCAATCGTCCACCGTTATCCAAGCACTCGGGCGCACCCAGCCCTGCCGCATCGGACACGCGTTTGGCAAGGCGTGTAAAGGTGAGCACCTCCGCAAAGCGGCTGGCTGTATCACCGGCAACTGCGCAAAGTCTGCGCTCGGTATCGTGGCTGATAAGCTCCGGTACCATAAGCACGCGTCCGGCTTTTTCTGCCGCAACATCGCGCGCAAGCATATCCAGCACCTTATCGCGATTAGCAGTCCAATCTGTACCCAGCAGTAAGGTAAGCAAACGACCCCCTCCTCTCATTTGTACTATAATAGCACAAAATCAGTCCAAATAACAGGGTATTATTTGCTTTTGTAAAAGAAATTTTCCACTTTTCCCAGGCAATCCAGCAAAAAGAATCGCACTTTATAACCGCCGCTGTTGGAAAGTGTACCTGTGAGTGTTTGAGAGAAGCCCGAAGACACAGCGGTATCTTGAAAATCTTCGCTTGTTGCAGGCAGACACAACGACGGGAACACCACGCACCACCAATTTTTACCGTCAGCCTCCCCTATCTCCACACGCAAAGCATCGTAAATGCCGGAAGGAAGAGAAAATGTGTCATAAACACGCGTACGGAAGCTTTCCGGCAGGAAGGTTACCACAGCCCGTTCCCGAACGCCTAATTTATCCAAAACATTGTTCGATAGTGTTTGCAAGGTGGCAAGGTTCTCTTGAATATACGCCATAGCCTGCTTCTTATCGGGCATTTTTTCCACGATAGGTTGCAAATACGAAACGATTGCATCCTTAACCTGCACCTTAATCGCTTGGTCTTCTGTGGAGTCGGAATTGGCTACCACATGTAGGCGAATGAGGTTGTTTTTGAGAGTTTGTCTGTCCTGCCACAGGTCGGCAAGCCCTAATACAAAGGCAACAAGCAACAGGCATACGAATAATTTGATGAGTTTCTTCATAAAAAACACCGTCCATACTGAAATAACTCAAGTATGGACGGATTTCGTAAAAATTATACAGGTTTGGCAATAAACACATTGGGGTAGTTATCCTTAAGCATATTGCAGATAACCGCGGCAAACTCAAAATCGGGAACAATCGCAAACACAGCCGAGCCGGAGCCGGTCATCTGCTGGGCGATTGAGCCATAGCTGTTGAAAATGGATTTAATATAATTTAGCTCCAAATGGTCTTGGGTTACCACAGGGTCAAAGACATTGTAGACATTCTCTGCAATCTTCCCCAAATCACCGGCAAGAATCGCGCTTTCCATCGCTTGATGGTCGGGGCGTTTGGCAATCGTTGTTTGGTCAATTTTGCGATAAAGCTCCGGTGTTGACGCGGAAAAATCCGGCTTGCACACCACAAAGCAACAGTCCGGCAAATCCGGCAATTTGCGCAATTTTTCACCTGTTCCCTCGACCATTGCCGTTCCGCAGAGGGTACAAAACGGCACATCGCTACCGACAAGGCTACCCAATTCCGCCAATGCCAAAATGGAAAGCGGATTGCCGTAATGCTGATTCAGCGCGCGCAACACAGGGCCGGCACCCGCACTACCGCCACCCAGACCTGCCTCTGTAGGGATTCTCTTGACAATGCGGATTTCAAGTCCTGTGGTTTCCAGCTTGGTGTGTTCATAGAAAACCTCTGCCGCCTTCCACGCCAGATTGCGCGCATCGGTGGGAACGCCCTCTTTATCGCAATACAACACCCACGGCTTCCCCGTATCCACATCAATCTCCACATCATCGCGAATGGAAATCGTCTGCATCACACTTTTCAGATTATGATAACCGTCTACGCGCTTATCGAGAACATCCAATGTTAAATTGATTTTTGCAAATGCGCCTTCGTATAAGGTAGTCATTTCTTGGCTTCCTTCCTGTTTTTTTCACTATTATAACGAAAAAAAGGTTTGTTTTCAACCTGTATATTATTTTTTCCTTGGGACAAAATAGCACTATCCAATAACATGAACGGAGGTAAACACATGGACACATTGGCATTGATTCTCTCTATTATCGGCTCATTAAATTGGGGCCTTGTGGGTATTTTCAAATTCGATTTGGTTGCATGGCTGTTTGGCGGTCAGGCATCTGTTGTCAGCCGTATTATTTATACGGTGGTGGGTCTTGCAGGTCTGTGGTGTATTAGTCTGCTGTTTCGCAGAAATCGCGACAGCATCAATGCTGACTAAACGCAAACGGCAGTACCGAGTCGGTACTGCCGCCTTTATTATTTAGTTCACACGAACAATACACTCATAACCGTTTCCGTTATAAGTTGCAATTACCTTTGCATAAGAGGTTTTAGAAACGCCCTTAATTTTATTACCTGAAACAGAAACACTGCTATCAGTAGATTTCCACGTTGCATTTACAGCATTTCCGTCAGCATCTCGCAAATATAAGGCAAGGCTTTCACCAATGCCAAGTGTGATATCGCTTGCTTCACCATAATCGGAGTAAATCGCATAGGTGGTGTTCACGGGTGTGTTGCCTGTGTTGCCGCTGTCTTCGCCAACACCGCCGTTACCTGCGATGCCACCGTCTTCCGATACACCGCCGTTGCCGACAATACCGCCACTCTCTTTGAAGCTACAACGGATAATGCAGGTTGCCTTTTGGCCTTCAAATTCTGCGTGTACCTCTGTCATACCGCCACCAACGGCTACCACCTTGCCATCTGTAAAGACGGCAACCGTTTCGTCGTCGCTGGACCAAGTAATCAAGTTCTTGGCAACATCTCCGGCATACAGCACCCAGCTCTCGCCCTTGCTGTTGAAGGTGATGTCATTCCGATTCAGGCGGAACGGCTCAGCAGGCTTAACGGTTTCCTCGATACCGGTCGATTCCTCGACTGTTTCGCCTGTGGATTCCTGCGGTAACTGAACGGTTACGGTACACACCTTTGTAACAGCACCGCAGGTAATGGTGATATTCGCAGTACCCTCACCAACCGCGGTGATTTTGCCCTTATCGGTTACAGTTGCAACCGCTTCGTTATCGGATTGGAAGGTAGGTACATCCGGTGTGTTCGCAGGCTCAAGGGTTACTTGAAGCAGTCTTGCCTCGTCCAGCTGTTCGAAGATTACCGTATCGGTATCTAAGTGTAAATCCTTACAGGAGAGGTCTACATGGCTTTCCTGCATTGAATCGGTAGATGCACCATCATTCGGATTGGAAATCGGCGCAAAGAAACGAATCGCAATATAAGCGATTACACCGATGATGGCAAGCAGCAGCACCACCGCTGTAATGACCAAGCCCTTATTGGACTTCGGCTCCTCGTTATTCTCATAATTATCGGGATTTGTCTTTCCGGTTGCTTGCACCTTAGTGCGCTTCTTTACATTGCTCTTG
>JAZNGK010000023.1:0-6098 GCA_045576395.1 Faecousia sp.
TTCAGCAGCATTGCCTCGGTAATCTGCTTGCCGATTTTCACAATGGGGTTTAATGCAGACAGAGGGTCTTGGAAAACCATAGAGATTTCATCTCCACGAATTTCGCACATTTCCTCCTCGGTAATCTTCAGCAAATCCTTGCCGTCGTAGATGATTTCGCCACCCTCGACGATGGAGTTGCCTGCCAAGACACCCAAAATCGCCTTGGAGGTAACGGACTTGCCGGAGCCGGATTCGCCCACAATTGCCAAGGTCTTGCCCTTTTCCAAAGTAAAGGAGATGTCCCGTACTGCCTTCACCGTACCACCGGAGGTACGGAAGGAGATTTTTAAGTTTTTCACTTCTAAAATATTTTCCATCGCTTAGTCCTCCACGCCCCGAAGTGCCGGATTGAATGCATCGCGCAAGCCGTTACCAAACAGGTTAAAGCAAATCATCAGCAAAGAAATTATCAATGCCGGATACAGCATCAAATGAGGGTAATTGGTCCAAATTCCGCTGGCATCGGAAAGGAGCGTGCCCAAAGAGGTCGCCTCGGCAGAGCCAAGCTTAATAATGCCCAGGAAGGACAGCATACTCTCGGTCAGAATAACGCTCGGAATGACCAACGCAGAGGAAGTGATAATCGTTCCCAAGGTATTGGGGAAGATGTGCTTCCAAATAATCCGACGGTCCCGTGCGCCCAAGGTGCGTGCCGCCATAACATATTCCTGGTTCTTAAAGCGGTAGAATTGCGTACGCACGCGTTCCGATGTGCCAATCCAGCCTGTAAGCACATACGCAAACAGCAAGCTGGGCACAGCACCCACCTTTTTCGACAGGTGAATTTGGAACAAGGTCGCCACAACAATGAAGGGAATGCCGGACAGAATATCCGTAATACGGCACAAAACAATATCGGTTGTGCCACCGTAATAGCCTTCCATCGCACCGTAAGCGGCACCGAGCAGAAAGTTAATGACCGAAACAGACACAGCCACCAGCAAGGAAAGCTGAATACCGCCGGCAATCCGCAGAGCCAGGTCATAGCCCTGAGAATCCGTACCCATGATATAATTCGGCTCAAAGCCGTACAAATACTGATAGTAATTGTAGTACAGCACGCGAATTTTCAACTGTGCGGTTTCGCTGTTGCCACCGCCTGTATACTCGCTGTAAACAACATTTCCGTTGGCATCGCGCTTGTAGTTGTCTTCAAGCACCAAATCCTCGGCATATTTCAGCGCAACCGCCTTGCCGTCGGCATCTACTTTAACGGGCACGCCCTTGCCGATAGTCTTATACCAGAAGTTTGCGTCCTCTGCATCAAAGCAGTATTCGTTACGGGTATCTACCATGGGATAGAGCACCTGCACACCGGTCTGTTCCTGCCAAGCTAAAATCCGTTTATATTCCTCCTGCTCCACACTTGTATACACGAAGCCCACCTCTAAATAGGTGTCCACGCTGGCAGGATAATAGGTGGTGAACTTTTTACCGGGCAATTCCTGCCGGTACGGTTCATCTGCCTTCAAAATCGGCTGATAGGGGTTGTCCATCGCCTCACCGAGACTCACAACCGTTCCGTCGGCACCTGCGGCACCCACGCCGATTGCCAGCAATTTGATATAGGCCGTTTCGTTGTTATTGCGGTCTACACCACCGGTTGCCACGCCAAAATCACGCAACCAAGCAACCCGACCGGGCTTTTTGGCATAGGTGCTGCACATAAAGGTAGCATCGTGTGTGGTAATCAGCAGCGGTGTCAGCACAGAATACAGCACAATGCAAATGATGATAATTGCCGCCACAACGGACGCCTTACTCTTGCGGAAGCGAATCCACGCATCCTTAAAATAGCCTATCGGCTTATCTTCAAATTTCTTATCGGAGATGCGCTCACCGGAGTGGACAAACGCAAATTTCTCCTTGGGAATGTTATTGTTCATATTATTTCTCTCCCATTCTGATCCGCGGGTCAATAAAGCCATAGCTCAAGTCCACCACAATGCCTGCCAACAGACCGACAAAGCTGTAGAAAATACAATCAATCATAAACACATCATAGTCAAATTGGTTAATGGCTTGAATATACAGCTGACCCACGCCGGGGATAGAAAAAATTCTCTCAATAATCATAGAGCCACTCATCACGCTGATGAACGAGCCGATAATCATAGGCAAAATCGGCACCATCGCGTTCTTTAATGCGTGGCGCGCGGTCGCCTGCGCACGGGTCAAGCCCTTGGTACGCGATAAGAGCATATAGTCAGAGGTCAGCGTTTCCGTCAATTCTGCACGGGTGAAGCGGCACAGTCCGGCAATCTCGCCAAAGGACAGTGCCAAAATCGGGGGAATCATAGAGTAAAACATCCTGCCGGTAAACCAGCTTCCGCCTGCATCTGCCAGGGAATACACCGTCAGCGGCAGTAAATTCAGCTTAAAGTACAGGAAGTATTGCACCAGAAAGGCGTACACATAGCTCGGCACAGACACGAACACCATAACACCTGTGCTGATGAGTGTATCCTGCCATTTGTTCTTCTTGACAGCGGCATAAACGCCCAGCAAAATGCCCAAAGGAACAGACAGAAGCAGCGAATAGGCGTTAACCAAAACGGTCGGCGTCAGCCGATTAAGAAGCAAATTCAATGCCGGCTCACGGTACTGAATGTACCAAGAAGTGCCGAAGTCAAAATCGGTAATGATATTGCGAAGGTAAATGCCGAATTGGGTCAGTAACGGCTCGTTATAGCCCAACGCCTCCCAACGAGCGGCAATTACCGCTGCCATATTCTTGTCCTGCGGCAGCTCTCGCGGCAGTAAGCGTATGAGCATAAAGCAAATGGTGGTAACCACAAAGAATACAAAAAACATCAGTAGAATTCTTTTGATTACATATTTGGTCATCTTCATGGGCAATTTCTCCTTTTCTGTCAATAAGGAAGTAAACACAGCTGCCTGCTACTGTTCTTCACCAAGGGTTATTTGTGATAGCCTTTGGTGAAAAACGGGAGCATTTTTTCTACAATTTGGCAACCAAGCCAGGGGAGGCAATTGCCACCCCTGGCTGCTGATTAAACATCAGATGTTGCGAAACGGATTATTCGTAGCTGAGTGTGCCGCCGGCATTGGCAACATACTTTGCCCATTCACCGTCGTTGTAGTTATAGGTCATCAGCTCCAAACCGCCGAAGTCATACATAATGTTATACACATCGGTGTAGTAGGACACCTGATAGGACTGCAGGAATGCGGCGCAGGAAGCTGCCAGCGGAATCCGATAGTATTTGGCTAGGAATTCTTTTTCCATGGTAGCGGTAACCTTCAATTTTACATCAAAGCCGGCATTGGCATACTCGCCGGTACCAACCAGCGCACGGGACCAATCCTGCCATGTCTTGGTTACATTCTCACCATCAATCTTGATGGTCAATGTTTCGGTTGCGGGATCCCAGCAACCGGCCTCATTGATGGAGTATTCCTCGGTATCGCAGTAAACCTGCATATTACGGAAGGGATAGAAGGCGGCACCGCCCCATGCGCCATAACCAATCGCATATTCGCCTGCGGGAACCTTATCATGGCGAGAATCAACATTACCTTCACCCTCTAGGGTAATCTTGCCGAAGCCGGAGCCTTCCAATGCGGCGTTCAGATAAGCATTGACCTTTGCCAGCTGATTCTGGTTGGAGGAATCCAACTCACCGCCGGAGTAAGCAATCCGAATCTTAATATCCTCGCCTCTGGTGTAAAGGCCGTCCAAAACCAGCTCATTGCAAGCCTGCTTCATCAGTTCCTTTGCCTCAGTCAAGTTGTAACCCTGAATGGAATTATAAGCCTCTTCCAAGGTAGCATAGGTCATACCCTGCGCATATCTAACGCCATACAGGTCAACAATTGCCTGCATTGCCTCATTGGTTTCACGATAGACCGAGTCGGGATTGTTGTAAACATCGTAGAAGTACAGGTCGTTCATCAAAGAGTAGATGGGCTTATAGCCTGCGGTTGCAGTAACCCAATCCTTACGGTCAATCGCCAGAGAGAATGCCTTGCGGAAATTGTCGTTGGACAGAACGATGGAGTTCTGGTTGCCCTTGGACTTATCCATTTCCTTCAGCGCCGCCTCGTTGGTATTGAAGAAGAATGCGTAGGTATAGGTTTCGTCCACCTGATACATCTGCTCGGAAGTGGTGTAGTTCACCATCTCGTCAGCAGAGGGTGTCCACTCGGACAGCTCGCCCTTTAAGAATGCCTGCTTTGCCGCCTCGTTGGTCATCACATTCAAGACAATTTTTGTAGTCTGATAGGACTGCACATTCTCGCCGTCAACCAAGAAGTCGGTTTCTGCATACAGTGTGCCATCTTCCTGCTTTTCAAATTCGTAGTAATTCTCATTTTGGACAAACACAGCCTGCTTGCCGTCCTGCAGAGAGGAAAGCTTATAGGGACCATAGGACATAGTGGTAGCCATATTGGTGCCGTAGTTGGTGGTTGTCAGGGCGCCTGTGGTGTCCTTGCCTGCCTCGTACAGGTCCTCATATACCAGCCAGTTGGAAGTACAAGAGGTCAGGAAGTAGTTATAGTCAATCTGCGCCTGGGTAACATAGCGAATGGTGTATTCGTCAACCTTGTAGCAGCCGACGGTTGCATCGTATTCAACCTTTTCGCCATACTTGCCGTCAAAGGTAAACAGAGCTTCCTTCAGGATAAGCGCCTGCTGCGCCTCGTCGGTGATACCGAACAGACCACTCAACAGACCGTACACAAGCTCTTTTACGGTTGCCAAATTTTCAGCCGTAACCAGCGTATAGCCATAGGGGTTTGCGGCATCAGAAAGTGCCTTAACCTGCTCGTCAAAGCCCATTTTGTACTCAGAATTCAATGTGGCCAAGCTCTCGTTATACAAGGTCATCGCCTCAGAAGAGGTGCTGATATACACCTTGCCGTCGGCAATGCCCTTGTCCAGGTCGTAAGAGTAATCCGGCTCGCCGTCGCCATAAGCAGGAACCAAGGGGTCATAAAGAGGTGCGCCGGAGTTATAATAAGCGTTACCGCCTGCAACGGCAGATTCACCGTTGTAGTACAGGTTGGCGCGGTAATTCCGCATAGTGGGGTCAAGCAGGGCCTTCATGGAGTAGATGTAGGTATCTGCGTTGATAGCAGTACCGTCCTGCCACTTCATTTCGGGGTTGAGCTTAATTTCAAAAACATAACCCTTTTCGGTCTGCTCTGCGGTCTGACCTTCGGGCAAAGTAACCTTGTACTTAGTCAGGTCGTCCTTATGATCCTTCGTTACATCAGTAACAGAGCTTGCGGCCTTAAATACCCATTGGTACAGACCATTGACGGAATCCTTAATGGAAAGGGTCGCCAAGGGAGTCTCCAAATACTGCAAAATAGTTTGGTCATAATTCGTCTCCCAAGTGTGCGTATTCCAATTGGTACCCAGCTGAGAGGTGTAGGTACGGAAGGTATAGCCTGTTCCGTCGTCGGCATTCGGGTCTTGTTTCGCCTTACAGCCTGCGAAACAAGACACAATCATAACCACCGCCAGAAGCAAGGCCAGAATTTTTGTGCGCTTCATAGATTTTTTCCTCCTAGAATAATTTATATTTTCAAACGATGAAAGTCGCCTGAAAAATGTCAAAAAACCGTGTGTATCTGTCTGTTTGTTCGCGAATCATTCCGCCCATCAAGCACAAATGCTCCACACAGAAAGACACAAAAAGTTTTTGATATTATACCATAAATCTGCCTTATAATCAATATCCAAGTTCATATTTTCAATATTTGTCATAAATGTATGTCGTATCGGTTTCCTTGCCTTTCCCTTATGCGCACAAAAAAACAGCCTGCTTTAGTGTGCCCGAAATCACTATAAATTTACGCGCCATTGTCGCTTTCTCGGAACAATTATAAACGGTGCGCTACACGCGCACCGTTTACAGTGGATTTTGTTTGATTTTTGCATAACGACGGGGGTATTGCTTTGGTGTGGGTGCGATTTTTTTCAACACAATCACCTTATGGGCCGTTCCGTCTATGGGAAACTCCGCCACCCGTTCAAGCTGCAAGCCCAATTTGGTTATGGCATTTTTCGCCTCTGCCAATTCCTC
>JAZNGK010000024.1:0-12845 GCA_045576395.1 Faecousia sp.
TCCAATTGAAACATCATGCTCTGACCGGCGAAGAAGCGTTGGAGATCAAAGACAGTTGCGCCCATTTGAAACTGGTGGAAAAAGACGGTGAATTCTACACTTGCCAATTACAGACAGGAGAGAATTATATGGACCGTCCCGGCATCGATTTTTATGAGGTCGACCGAGCAGAAAATCCCCCGGAATTCAATTGGCCCATTGCGAAGTTTTCCGAACCGAAATTCAAACATCGGTACGGGTATTATGAATGTCGCTGCAAACCACAGAAAAATCCCGGCTGGTGGTGTGCATTCTGGATGCAATCGCCTATTATCGGATGCTGTCCCGATCCCGCTGTTGCCGGGGTGGAAGTGGATATCATGGAATGTTTTTATCCCGATAAAAAAACCTGGTCTGCCAACAATCACTGGGGCGGATACGGGCCCGATCACCTGCACGAAGGGACCGGGGAACTCCCCTTGCCGGAGAGTGATGACGGATTCCACACTTTCGGACTTCTCTGGACACCGGAAAAATATGTGTATTATATGGATGGGAAAGAAGTTGCCCAATTAAGCAAAGCGGTATCACAGATCGAAGAATTTCTTCTGATCTCCACCGAAGCCATGGGCTATCGTGCCTCGTTCCACCATGATCCGATCTTGAAAAAAGAATATGCGGGCGATGCCTTTATCGTGGATCATATCCGCGTTTTTGATGAGGTATAAAAAGCCGGGACGGTTGCAAGCAACCGTCCCGTTGATTATTTCGTTCATCCCAACAGTACATCGCTGACCAGCATCACGCAGAAGCCAACCAGGAGCGCATATGTTGCACTCTGTTCGCTTCCGTGGGCATGCGTCTCCGGGATCATTTCATCACTGATTACATAGAGCATTGTGCCACCGGCAAACGCCAGCGCAAAGGGCAAAATAGCAGAAGCAATGCTGACAGCAAAATAGCCCAGCAAGGTGCCCACAACTTCAACCAGACCCGTAATCATGGCGCAGATGAAGGTTTTCCGGGGCGTTACACCGGATGCCAACATGGGGCCAATAATAACCATGCCTTCCGGGATGTTCTGCAGCGCAATACCACCGGCAATCATCAATGCCTGGGAGGTGTCATCAGAACCGAAGCTGACACCGGCTGCAATACCTTCGGGAAGATTGTGGATTGCAATAGCCGTAACGAACAGCAATACCTTGCTTAAATTCGCATTGTTATGCGATTCGATATCCGGTCCCACCAGCTTGTGGAGGTGAGGAGTTACCTTGTCGACCAGATTCAGGCAAAGGGCACCGGCAAAAATACCTACTATGGTAATCAGAATGCCGTACTCTCCGCCATAATCGATAGAAGGCAGGATCAGACCCAGAACTGCTGCAGACAGCATAACGCCGGCCGCGAATGACAATACAATGTCAGAAAATCTATGTGATATTTTTTTGAAAGCAAAACCGACCAATGAGCCGAATACGGTAGCGCCTCCGACTCCCAAAGCGGTCAACAATACCATTTCCATATTTGTAACCTTAGATAAAAATTATTTTTTACGCATCCTGTAAAGCTTTCAGCTTTTCTTCATCCACGATCTTCACAGTGCCACGGGACAGCTTGACCATTTCTTCACTTTGAAAATAACGCAGCATCCGGGTAATAACCTCACGGTGAGAGCCAAGATGATTGGCAATCGTTTCGTGGGTAATCTTCAGTTCATTCGTTCCCTCAATAGATGCTTCCTCCAGAAGAAATGCCGCAACACGCTTGTCAAGGCTTTTCCACATAATCTGGTCAATCAGCCACATAACATCAGAAAAGCGGGTTGCCATCAGCTCATTGGTATAATTAGACAGCGGCGCGGACTCTTCCATAATGCTCTTATATGTTTCCGGCGGAATAATCCATAGGTCGGTATCCTTTTCCGCTTCAATAATCACTTCAAACTGAATGGAGCGCATCATGCAGGAGGCGGAAAACAGACACATATCCATGTCGAACAAGCGGTAGAGCGTAATCTCCCGTCCCTCATCCGAAAGAATATACGCACGAAGCTGTCCGGATTTGATTAGAAGAAGACCGGTGCAATCCAAACTGCCGTTATGAATGATGGTTCCTTTTTTGACTTGTCGGGTCATCAGACCATCAAGAATGCGTGCTTTTTGAGCAGCATTCAGTTTATTCCAAACCGGAAAATAGTTTTCAAATTCCACAGCATCCCCTCCTTTTCACACAAATAGTATACTGTTATTTAGAACTTATGTCAACAACCATAACATCTGATAAAATCCTGAAGATGTGTACCATAATCCGCAGCGATTGTCTGCTATGTGATATTATCACGGAAATAAAAATGTTTATGGGATATACTATAGTCAAACAAAAGAAAGGAGCTGACAGATATGGCAGCTATAAACATAAACAAAGAACAATTTGAACAGTTGATTCATGGAGAGAAGCCTGTGCTGATAGACTTTTGGGCTCCATGGTGTGGCTACTGCCGCAGAATCGGTCCCGCATATGACAGGGTCGCAGAGGAGTATGGCGAGACGCTTGTAATTGGCAAGGTAAATATCGACGAGGAGCCTCAAATCGCAGATGCCGAACAGATTGAAGTGATTCCCACCCTGGTGCTGTATCGAAACGGAAATGCTATCGACTCAATTGTTGCCCCGGAGTCGAAAGCCACGATCGAACGTTTCATCAAAGAGACTTTGGCAAAGTAACAGGAGAACAGAAATATGAATCAGAATCATGTTTACGATATGATCATTGTTGGCGGCGGTCCGGCAGGCTACACCACAGCGCTCTATGCTGCCAGAGCAGGTCTGGATGCGATTGTGCTGGAAAAGCTCTCCGCAGGCGGGCAGATGGCATTGACCCATCAGATTGACAACTACCCCGGCTTTGAAGACGGCATCGACGGCTTTACACTCGCAGAGAAAATGCAGAAGCAGGCGGAGCGCTTTGGCGCAAAGAGCGAATATGCAGAGGTCAGCCGTCTGGATCTGTCCGTCGAGCCGAAGGTCGTGGAAACCAGCGAAGGAACCTTCCTGGGCAAGACGGTGGTGATTGCAACCGGCGCAAATCCCAGAGAGCTGGGTGTGCCTAATGAGCTTGAACTGATTGGTCGAGGCGTTGCTTACTGTGCCGCCTGTGATGGTATGTTCTTCCGGGGTAAAACCGTTGTCGTCGTAGGCGGTGGAAATACCGCAGCGGCAGATGCACTGCTGCTGAGCCGCATCGCAAAGAAAGTGATCCTTGTTCATCGCAGAGACAGTCTGCGTGCAACAAAGATTTACCACGAACCTCTGATGAATGCAGAGAATGTGGTGTTTCATTGGAACAGCATCGTCGCTGAGTTCCTGCATGGAGATAAGCTCACCGGTGTGCGTCTGAAGAATGTAGTCTCCGGTGAAGAAACGACCGAGGAATGCGACGGTGTATTTATCAGCGTGGGCAGAAAGCCCGCAACCGAGCTTGTAAAAGACCAATTGGCGCTTGATCGCAGCAGTTACATTGTTGCAGATGAATCTACAAGAACCAATATCCCCGGCGTGTATGCCGTGGGTGATGTCAGAACTAAATTGCTCCGCCAGGTTGTAACGGCAGTTGCAGACGGAGCAATGGCTGTTCATATGGCAGAGGAATATATTGCAGGCGGTGCTTGATATGATTAGGCAAAAAAGAACGTTGCCTCAATTTTATGTGAAGCCATACTCATCATTTCTCTGCTATATGGTAAACAAAAAAGCCCACCCAATGGGGTGGACTTTTTGTTTTGGTGGAGACTAATGGACTCGCTTTTCTGCGGAAAAGCCACGCCGGTTGCAAGTGTCCACCGGACACTTGCCAAGAGCCGGCTTTCGAGTCCATTATCCTAAATGCCTATACCAAAATAAAAAGCCCCCCCAATGGGGTGGACTTTTTGTTTTGGTGGAGACTAATGGACTCGAACCATCGACCTCCTGCGTGTGAAGCAGGCGCTCTAACCAGCTGAGCTAAGCCTCCGTATAGAACGGATTCGATTATAGCACATATTTAGAAAAAGTCAATACCTTTCCCTTGGCAAAGCCGCGGAAATCTGCTATTGTATAGATACAAAAAACACCCAACCGACGGAAATTTGCAGAAACCCTCTTCCCAATCCCCCAAAAATATTGTAAACTAACAGAGAACTTACAGAAATACGGAGATACGCCCATTGAACGAACAGGAATTGGAAATTTTACAAGGCATTATCAGCGCTGTTGTCTTTCAAAATTACGACAACGGCTATGCTGTGCTGCGCTTAAATCTTGACGACCGACAGACCGTTACCGTCGTCGGCACGATTCCTCTGCCTGCGGTGGGCGAACGGCTGATGGTTACGGGGAAATGGAGCAACCATTCCAATTACGGGCGCCAATTCGAGGCGGAGTTTTTGGAACGGCTGATGCCCCAATCCGCTATGGAAATCCTCACCTATTTATCCGGCCGTGTGATTAAAGGCATCGGCCCCCGTATGGCCACCCGTATTGTGGACAAGTTTGGCGACCAAACGCTATTGATTATGGAACGGGAGCCGGAACGGCTTGCCGAAATCAGCGGCATTTCTGACAAAAGAGCCCAAGAAATCGGGCAGGAATTCCGTTTGCAGGTGGGCATGCGGCATCTAATGGAATTCTTCACCCTCCACCACCTGCCTGCCGACCTCGCCGTTAAGACCTACAAGCTCTATGGTGAAGCCGCCATTGACCTGTTATATGACGACCCCTACCTGCTGATGGACGAGAATTTAGAAGCGCCCTTCGGTGCGGTGGACCGATTTGCCATTGAATTGGGCGTTGCAGGCGATGACCCCCGTCGTGTAGATGCCGGTGTGCTTTTTGAATTGCACTACAATCTGTCCGCAGGACACAGCTTCCTGCCGGAAGACAAGCTGATTCCTGCCACCGCCCAGCTGTTGAATGTAGACAGCACCACCGTAGAGAACAGCATACACCGGCTTTTGGATGCCGAACGGCTGTACCGCGCCCATTTAGCCGGCATTGATATACTCTATCTGCCGGCACTCTATCATGCGGAAACCTACTGCACCAACCGCCTGTTAGCGCACGCGCACAACCAATATCCTGCACCGGCATTATTACCAAAGAAAATTCGCCAAGCCACCCAAAACAGTAATTTGGAATACTCACCCCAGCAGACCCTCGCGTTGCAAGAAGCCGCCACAACCGGTCTGTTGCTGATTACAGGCGGTCCCGGCACCGGCAAAACCACCATTCTAAACGGAATTCTATCTCTGTACGACCAAATGGGTCTGCGCACACTTTTATGCGCGCCCACAGGGCGTGCCGCCAAACGGCTGACCGAGGTAACCGGCTGTGAGGCATCTACCATTCACAGACTTTTGGGCGCAGGCATCGACCCCCACACAGGCAAGCTCTTTTTTGCAAAAGACGAAACCGACCCCCTCAAGGCCGATGCTATTATTGTCGATGAAATGTCGATGGTAGATGTGCAACTGCTGGGGAGTCTGTTGCAGGCTGTGCCTGCCAAGGCGCGCCTGATTTTCGTGGGCGACCCCGACCAGCTTCCCCCCGTAGGGCCGGGCTTTCCGTTTCGGGATATGCTCCGCAGTAATGTTCTGCCATCTATTCGGCTGACGGAAATCTTCCGACAGGCACAGGAAAGCTTGATTGTTATGAACGCGCACCGCGTCAATCGTGGTGAACTGCCGGAGCTTAAAAATGTCAAAAGCGATTTCTTCTTCCTGCCCGGGCGTTCCGAAGACGGTGTCGCGCAGACCATTGTTTCGCTCTGCACCACCCGTCTGCCCCAAAATATGGGAATTCCGGCTGATCAAATTCAAGTCCTTTGCCCCACCAAAAAAGGGCCTGCCGGCACAGCATCTCTGAACCGACTGCTCCAAGCTGCCCTCAATCCCCCCACCCCCAACAAGAAAGAGCGCGCCTTCGGTGATGTGATTTTCCGCGAGGGCGACAGGGTGATGCAAATTCGAAATAACTATGACCTGCTGTGGAAAAAAACAGACGGCAGTGCCATCGGTGCCGGTGTGTTCAACGGCGATGTCGGTATCATTCAAGCGGTTGACCTCCAAGAGGAACTGCTGACTGTGCTGTTTGACGACAAAGAGACCACATATGATTTCACGCAGTTAAATGAGCTGGAATTGGCTTACGCAATGACTGTCCACAAATCCCAAGGCAGCGAGTATCACGCGGTCATTCTGTCGGCTTGGAACGCCTCCAGCTACCTGCTCAGCCGCAGTATTCTCTACACCGCCATCACACGCGCAAGGGAATTGCTGATTATTGCAGGCCGAGAGGAAACCGTCGCCACGATGACCCAAAACGCCAAAATCGGAAGACGGTACACCGGCTTAAAGCTACGCCTGCAACAAAAGGAGGACTAGCAATGTTCCACAGACTGCTTTCTCTGCTGTTTCCACCGCGTTGTGTGCTGTGCAAAGCCTTCCTTACAAAAGAGGAAACGGATTATTGCCACAACTGCCGAAAAAACGCGCCCGTATTCGAAAAATCCAATTTCAAGCTTTCTTTTCTTGCAGGATGGACTGCGGTGTGGTATTATAAGGATATGGTACGCGGAAGCTTGTTGCGCTACAAGTTTGCCGGCCGTCGCAGTTACGCCTGCGCCTACGGACGGAGCTTGGGAATGAAACTGCAAAAGCAGGGGCCGGAATTTGATATTTTGACCTTTGTGCCCACCGCCACCCTGCGTAAGCTCCATCGTGGCTACGACCAATCGGAATTGTTGGCAAATGCTGTGGGGAACGAGTTAGGCGTAACACCGGAAAAGACCCTCAAAAAGTGTCGTAACAACCCACCCCAATCCGGCATTAAGGATGTCGCGCAACGCCGCGCCAATGTGCTGGGTGTGTATCAAGCTGTCAATCCGGAACAACTGCAAAATAAGCGTATCCTGCTACTAGACGACATTATCACCACCGGCGCAACTGCCTCGGAATGTGCGCGCGTGCTTCTAACAGCCGGCGCAAAGGAAGTGTACTGTGCCGCTGTGGCAGTTTCCAATCACAATACCAAATAAAATGTAGGTGAATGACAATGCAATTTTTCTCCCATGACCTGGGCATTGACCTGGGAACCTCGAATGTGCTGATTTACAAGGCAGACAGCGGTATCATTATGCGTGAGCCGTCTGTGGTCGCCATGGACAAAAACACCGGCAAGGTTTTGCAAGTGGGTGCGGCCGCGCGCAATATGCTGGGTCGTACACCCGGTAATGTGGTTGCTATGCATCCGCTAAAAGACGGTGTGATTGCCGACCACGATATGACGGTAAAAATGCTCCAAAAATTCTTCCGCGATGCAGGCGACACCTCTTTATTCACGCCCAAGCCCAGAGTTATCGTGAGTATCCCCAGCGGTGTTACTCAAATGGACGAGCGCGCGGTTATCAATGCCGCTATCGAAGCCGGTGCACGGCGTGTGTACTTAATCGAAGAGCCGCTTGCGGCCGCCCTCGGCGCAGGCTTGGACATCAGCAGTCCGCAAGGGCATTTAATCGTGGACATCGGTGGCGGCACCACCGACATCGCTGTACTGACGATGAACGGTGTTGCCAACTCATCCTCGATTAAGCTGGCAGGCAACCACTTTGATGAGGCGATTGCCCGTTATGTGCGTGGCAAATACAACATCCTTATCGGACCGTCCACAGCCGAGGATATTAAAATCCAAATCGGCTCCGTAGTTGCCAGAAACGAGGAGCTTACTATGCTTGTCAAGGGTCGCGACTCCAAAACCGGTATGCCGCGCGATTTGAATCTGACTTCCTCGGAGATTTGTTCCCAGCTGCAAAAATCCGCCAAGCATATTGCCGACGAGGTGCTGTCCGTTTTGGACGAAACCGCACCGGAGCTGGTGGGCGATATTGCAGATACCGGCATCATATTAACCGGTGGCGGCAGTCAGCTGTGGGGTATGGATATTTATTTGCAAAACCGCATCGGAATTCCCTGTACCATCGCAGACGACCCTGCTTCTTGTGTTGCCTGTGGCTGTGGCAAAAGCCTTGCGTGGATTACGCGAATGAACGAAGGCCCTATCAATTTGGCACGCAAACGCCTCATGCGCGGATAATATTTTGTGGCACCTTCCTTGCGGAAGGTGCCACAATTTTATTCACTAACACGCGTTTTATTGTGCATTGGAAAATCGTGGGTTTTATTCGGTTGTGGTATAACCGCACGCATCTTCCCCACACGGGCAATCGCAACCGGTAGGCGCAAACTGCTGTGCCGGGAACGGAATCTTGGAGAACAGCTCACAGGGGTCTTCCGCACAGCCGGCGCTATCACTGCACTCCTTTGTGGGAATGCTGTAATCCAGCACCGGCACCACAAGCTGTGCATCGCGTTCTAAGCGAATGATAGAGAACTGACCCAGCGTTACCAGCAGTCTTCTCTTCTCACCGGACAGCACCAGCTCCTCGTCAAAGAGCGCACAAATCCCCTCGGGAATTTGCTGTACGGCACACTCTCTGGGGCATTTGCACACATCTACCACCTTGGAGCTAAGCACCATGGGGTCCAGCACCTCCACCACGGACACCAATTCGCTAGGTGGAAATTAGGCGGTTGCCATATCTTCAAATTTCTTCAGCACCACACGGACATTGCCGTTTTTATTGACCGAGATATGGTCGATGATCCGGCGCATATCTATATTGGTAACGGTTTCTAATTCCAAAAACCGAAGAATCTCCTGCCTGTAGTGCTGAATGCTTTGCTCTGCATTGCTGAGATTCTCAGCTGACTGGGCGATTTGTTCCAAATCCAAATCCACCGCCTTCAGTTCTTCCGCACACCCTTTAAGCTTGTCTTTCAGCTCTGCCATACTGATTAAATCATTGGCATACATTTCTTGATACCGGTCTTTTTTGCTCAGCAGCTTTTTTCGCTTGGACTCAATTTCCTGCTTAGCCTGTTCCGGGTTCTGTGCTTCCGGAATGTGTTTGTCCAGACTTGCCAGGATGCTTGCCACAAAAATGTCCTTATCCTCTATTAATGAGGCAAAGTATTTGCGCAGCTCCTCTATCAGTTCCGGCTCGTCCAAAATCACACGGTTATCGCACTTCTCTGCGGTGTACTGATCATTGGTAACGCATCGCCAATAGACCCGTGTATTCACATATGTATAGGTTTTCCGGGTGAAGGACCTGCCACAATGTTCACACTTGATAAGTGTGGAGAACACATGCTTGGAGCTGTATCTGGCATCCTTGAAAGGCTCACCGGAGTCGTACTTAGTTCGCCGGGAATCCATGATCTCCTGCGCCTTTTGAAAGACCTCCGGGGGTACAATGGCCCAGGACGGACGCTCGTGATAGAAATGATCTTCTTTGGGAATGTTCACTTGCTTTCCGGTCAAGAAATCCTCGATTTCATACTTGTGATTGACTAAAACACCGCAGTATAGCGGATTCACAAGTACCCGTCGAACACCCCGCGCATTCCATTCATTTCCGTATTTGGTTTTGTCATTGTCCCGATTCAGCGTCATACTGATAGTTCGGCAACCTAAGCCCTGTTCATTGTACAGGTAGAATATCTTTCGGACGATCCGGGCTTCCTCGGGGTTGATCTTTAGCGTGAACTTGTCAATCCGGTCATAGCCAAAGACCCGCTGAGGAACACGGCCCTTTTCCGCATTGATCTTCTTGCCCCACTTGACGCGCTTGGAAAGGTTGTTGCTTTCCTCCTGCGCCATGGCAGAAAACAGGGTCAGCACGAACTCACTGTCTCCCATAGAATCCATATTGGCTGTGAGAAACAATGTGTTGATGCCCATAGATTTCAGCTTGCGGATACTCTGCAAGGCGTCTACCGTATTTCTGGCAAAGCGGCTGATATCCTTAACCACCACCATATCGAACAGGCCCAGCTCCGCATCCTTTAAAAGCCGCTTGAATTCCTCACGCTTTTTAAGACTTGTTCCGGTTATTCCTTCGTCCGCATACAAGCGGAATAGTTCATAGCCGTTCCGTTTGGCATACTGTGCAAAAAATTCCTTCTGGTGGAGCAAGCTATCGATCTGCTCGTCCTTGTCCGTCGAGACACGACAATATGCGGCTATTTTCATTTGTTCTTTCGGCATTGAGAGAGCAGCTTGTCGATCAAAATCTTTTGAAGTTGCCGTTCAAACTCCTTTGGGGTGTTCGGGTTTATAAAGGTGAAGGTTCGTTGTACCTCTTGCTTAGCCATCGCACGCCCCCCTTTCTTAGAACATTCTATTTAGAGTGGGGGCTTATAATACCTTCGGTATCGCTAAACCTGTTTCTCAGCTTTCACTTAGGTGAAATGCTGTGATGAAAACTGCAAAATTTGCCGCCGCCCCAAATGAATGGGGCGGCGGCAATTCCTAACAAAGGGTTTTTGTAATTATCCTCATTATCATTAACTGTTTGCATTGGTGGTAAATGCGTCTGTTGTTTCTGTTACAGTCGTCTGCTCTGTGGTATCCTCGGGTTCCGTCCAATCCGACGGTGGAATTTTCAATTGCTGTCTGATTTGGATGACACGCATATCCTTCAAGTCATTGTATTTGGCAATTGCCTCCGGCGTAGTGTTGTAGGCATTGGCGATCCAAGTCAAGTTCTCACCTTCCTCAACCGTATGGATCAGCTCTGTCTGCTCCGGGTCGGAAGGTGTTTGCGGTGCTTCTTCCTTCTGCGGATTTCCGGTTGCGAAAAAAACGCCTTCGGCGCTCACATCGATAGCGAACGCGTCCTCAATATAGCGCGAATTTTCGTCTCCCCTGTAATAAACAGAGGTTCCCCAATGAGGTACGAAGCTGACAGTTGCCGGCTCTGACAAACCGGAAACATTCAGCGTAAAGGTCAGTTCCCCTCTCTCAACCTCTCCATCCTTGCCCAGCTGTTGGGTATGGAGAGTGGTCTTTGCTTCACCAACGGTTATCTCCACGATGCAGAAGCCGGTCTTGGCAGTTCCGGTCTTTTTCAAGCTCACGGTATATGTACCACTTGTCAACGTGTATGTATTGTCAGTGGTTGCCGTTACGGTATCGGTTGTTTCGTTATTCGTAACGGCGACAGAAACGGTTAAATCAAAATTTGCCGCTTTGATCATATTAAAGCTGGAGGTGATATTGTGTGAAAAATAGGCATATGCGGTAATGCCCATCACAGCCAAGCACATAATCACAACAGCGATCGTCATTGTTAAGCGTGTCAGCATCGCTTTTTCACGCACTTTTCCGTACTTGGGTATGTAGAAAAACTCGTTATATAATTTTCTCACAGGATCTACCTCCTTTCAAAGATTCGCTTTGGGTTTTTAGTCTATAATTTGGTCTGCCTTTACTGTGATGCCAAGCTCCACCTTCGGGATATCGTCCTCACGATAGTTGGCAATATTGCCGACTTCTTCTGGCATACGGACGATCAGTGCGATATACTTGGTTGCGCCGGATGCCAAAACGGCCTTTTCGGTATCATAGTTGTGTAAGGGCATATCAGCGATCTCTACCGCTTTTTCACGATCAGGAACGCTGTTTTTCATTGCTTCTTCAGAATCAGCGGTTGTAACACCGAATTTCAGATGATCTTGCAATAAGAATGTTTGACCAAATACATTGGTTGCCACAGAGCAGTCATTCACATTAACTGCCGTAAAAAACGCAAAAGGCACAGTACCTTTGTTTTCTACTTTCAGATATACGACCTGCACATAGCCGGGTTCATACAGGGCTTCATCATCGAAAATATCGGTTTTACCGTCAATGGACTCCCATTTGCCATCTGTAAGACGATGGGATACTTCCACATCAAATTCAGCAAAATGGAATATGTTGTTGATTTCGGGAGATGTATCGGTAAACCACGCCAACGATGCACCTGTACCGAGAATGCCCCATATAATAAGGGCGCACAGGCTGAGGGCTAAGGCTATTTTTTTGTAGGGTGTTTTCTGGGGCTTCACGCCTTATTCCTCCTTATGTTTTCAGCGCTGAACGGCGTTTTCTTCCTTATGCTTTTTACGCCATACCAAAAGAATAATTAACATTGCAAATGCGCTAATCATAAGCGCAGACCACAATCCCATAGTGGAACTGTCGCCGGTCTTCGGCGGTTCCGGATCGCCAGGCTCAACAGGAAATTCTTCAATCATAAATTCCCAATCGAGATAACCGATTTTATTTTGAAATTCGTTATCCAGCTCTACGGGGACATTTAAGGTAACATCCAGATTGACCTCACCGCCCGAATAGAGCGTGCCGAGATATACCCAATCAGTAAGCTGTGCGGTTTCGTTGGCTGTGGCATCAAACATATATGCCATTTCGTTTTCTTCGCTCTTGGCCACCTTCAAGCCGAGCTGTGAGAGAAATTCCTTGGAACCTTCATGCGCTCCGAGAGAGCGAATATAGACCTTGACCTTAACCTTGTTATCTGCATCGTTTTTAACGGTAATCTTCTGCGTTAAGGTATCTCCGGGCATAACGCCTTTGAAGTTCGGGAACAGGTCAGTCAGCGAATGACGGCTTCCGGGTTCAAACACAAAGCTTCCTGCATTACCGCTGTAAGTAACCTTGCCGTCAGCCGCATGCACGGGCAGAACAGAGGTCAGAGCAAGGATAAGGACAGTTAATAATGTAATAATCTTCTTCATCTACCCATCCTCCTTATTCTGCGGGCCAGCCGGAGGCGGTATAGGTGTTACCGTCGCTGACGGGATTATTTTCGCTCTGTACGGCTTGGGCTTTGACAGTGAGCGTCAAAGTCTTGCCAAGGTAGCTGTTATCCACCTTAGAGCCGACGATCTCGACGTGAGAAAAAACATTAGGAGTAGTCTGTCCCGG
>JAZNGK010000025.1:0-3627 GCA_045576395.1 Faecousia sp.
TCCGGTGTCAGTCCGGCAGATATTGCGGTGCTACTCATTTATTTAGAGCAATGTTAGCGAAAACGGGCGTGTTGCAAAGTGCAACACGCCCGCGTTTTAATTGACGGTGTTGATTGGTGTGCCGGATAGGAAGGCTTGGATGCTCGCAACGGTGCAATCGATAATGCGTTGGCGGCTTTCAATGGGCGCCCATGCCATATGCGGTGTGATGATGCAATTCGGTGCGGTGAGTAGCGGATTGTTTGCATCAATCGGCTCAGCCGATACCACATCCACTGCCGCGCCGCGGAGCTTACCGCTACGGAGCGCATCGGCTACATTTTGCTCATTTAGAAGTCCGCCTCTGGCGGTATTCAATAAAATAGCGCCGTCTTTCATTTTGGAGATGGTTTCGGTGCAAATAAGCCCTGTGTTTTCATTCGTGAGTGGACAATGCAGGGATACAATATCCGCATTTTTCAGTAATGTGTCCATATCTACATAGCTTCCGATTTCGCTTCCCTCGGGGTGTCGACTGCGGTTGTAGGCAAGTACCTGCATACCCATCGCTCTGGCGATTTTGCCCACAGCTCTGCCAATGCGCCCAAAGCCAATGATACCAAGGGTTTTACCGGCCAATTCCATCTGCGGCGTGTCCCAAAAACAGAAGTTGGGGCAGACCGTCCAATCGCCCCGATGCACCGCGTGGTCGTGGTGTCCTACGCGGTTGCACAGCTCCAATAGCAGAGAAAAGGTGAATTGCGCCACCGCGTTAGTCCCGTAATCGGGCACATTACATACGGGAATTTGCCGTTTTTTGGCGGCTTCGCAATCGACAATATTATAGCCTGTTGCAAGCACGCAAACCAACTGAACAGACGGGCAGGCGCTTAACAATTCTTCGGTAATGGGGACTTTGTTGGTTATGACTATCTCCGCATCACCGATTCGCTCGGCGGCTTGGGCATAGTCGGTGCGGTCATAGATTGCAACAGAGCCGAATTGTTGCAGGCAATCCCAAGACAGGTCGCCCGGATTTACCGCGCATCCGTCCAAAATAACGATTTTCATAGGCGTTCTCCTTTACACTTGAAAAATAGTTGGTTTTTTGCTAGGATAATAGAAAAACACAGGAGTGTGTTATGGAGCTGATTTATAGCGATAGGGATATTGTGGTCTGTGTGAAACCACCGCGTGTGCTGTCTACCGATGAGCCGGGTGGTATGCCGGAGCTTCTGCGACAGGCATTGAACACCGAGGATGTGCGAACAGTTCACAGGCTGGACAGGGTAGTGTCGGGGCTGATGGTCTTGGCACGCTCTGCCGATGCCGCATCGGAGCTTTCCCGACAAATTCGTCAGCAGACCTTTCAAAAGGAATATCTCGCGGTCATTCACGGGCATCCCGAAGCAGACGAGGGGACACTTCGCGATTTGCTGTTGCGCAACAAACAGGAACGAAAAACCTATGTCGTTGCGGAATCTGCAAAGGGCGTGCAAGAGGCAATCCTTTCTTATCAGGTGCAGAGAAAAACCGCGGATTTGACAAGGGTGCGTATTCAACTGCAAACCGGAAGAACGCATCAGATTCGCGCGCAATTCTCTGCGCGTGGGCTACCTTTGGTGGGGGATAGGAAGTACAGTCTTTTGGAATCGGATTGTGAGATTGCACTCTGGTCTTACCGGCTGGCATTTTCACATCCGATAACCGGCGCACCGATGGAATTTACTTTAGAGCCGCCGGAAATTTACCCTTGGTCTGTTTGCTGACCTTTCTTTTTGCAATCAAATTGATAGATAGCAAGGAGAACGGAAACGAGGGCTGTCGCGTCCGCCAAGGCCGCGGCAATAGACCCCACAGCCAAATTGTAGATAATCCACAGAATACAAGAGGGTAGCGTGATAATCCGCAACCATTTCTCGTTTTTCATTCCGTAGGATACGGTGGTCAGCAATTTCGAGCCGATGGGAAGTAAACTCATCCAGCCGTCATAGGTGGTAAAGCCGGTGGCAATTACGAAGATACCGAATACGATAATCACCGGTGTGGTGGAGATGTTCTTTTTCACCAATTTGTAAAACAGAAAATTGCGAATGACGGAGATGAAATCCAATACAGCACCCGTCCAGGCACCGAGCAGGATATATTGTATGGAAAAAACCAACTCCGAGGACATTTTCAGCAAAACAATATGTTGGTGCTTCTTAAATTGAAAGGCAACGATGCTCAATGCCAAGCCCAAAAAGCCTATCAGCTGTATGATGATTTCCACGCAAAACCCTCTTTTCTTTCTTTACGCAATGCAAAAAGTATTATACAATAAGAAATGCGAACAGTCAATCTAAGGAGTGGTGTTATGGCAAGCTATGATTATTTTCAAAATGAGGAGTGCCCGTATTTTCCCTGTCATAAGGGTGTGGCAGCGCAAGATTTTAATTGTCTGTTCTGCTACTGCCCGTTGTATGCGTTGGGGGAAGCTTGCGGTGGCAATTTTACTTATACTTCCGGTGGCGTGAAGGACTGTTCCGCGTGTGTGATTCCGCACAGACGGGAGAATTATGAAAAAATTCTTGAGAAAATGGATAAAATCATAGCACTTGCCAAAAAGAAAGAGGGCTAGTTCTTGATTTTTGAAAGCCTGCCTGTTATAATATAGCAGTTGCATACGGAGATGTACCCAAGTGGTTGAAGGGTCCGGATTCGAAATCCGGTAGGTCGGCTCCGCCGGCGCTAGGGTTCAAATCCCTACATCTCCGCCAAAATCGACAAATCTCGACAGAGGTTTGTCGATTTTACTTTTTCACTATTAACTCTTCACTTTTCACTATTCTCGTTTTGTCGATTTTGGCAAGTAATAAGTAATAGTGAAGAGTGAAGAAGTATATTTTGCAAGGCGTTGCTTTGCTTTTTTTATTTATAGAAAGTATAATAAATATAAGAGGTGTATTGCTATGACCGAAAGCCCTTTAATTACAAAATCTAAAGAGTTTGCATTAACTGTTATAAAGGTATGTAAAGAATTAAGAAACGCAAAATGTGAAGGTGCCTTAATAAATCAGTTTTTACGTTCAGGAACAAGTATTGGTGCAAATATCCGAGAGTCTTTTTACGCACACGGCAAGGCTGATTTTATTGCAAAGTTTCAGATTGCTTTAAAAGAATGTTCTGAAACAGAATACTGGCTTGAATTACTTTTAGAAAGTGGCTATTACAGTAATAAAAATACGCTTGAGAGTTGTATAGAAATTAAACGCATTTTAATTGCATCTATTAACACCGCGAAGGAGAAAAGCAAATGAACAAATGGCTTGTTGAAGATTGGGCTTTCGATGTAGAAGTAATTGACGGCGAAGCAAGGAATTGCAGACTTGGATTAGAAAAGGGAGATATTTTTCACTTTGAATACGAAACTCCTCAAAATTTTTGCCCTCGTGCTTTAGCAGAAATTCTTACTTGGTGTGAAGTTATTCGTTGTGGCGGCGATTTTACATACAGAGGTGCTAAAGAAAAATATAAAATGGAAATTCCTTGCCCGTGCCATTGTTTACAATTTTGCCTTACCGCAGTTCCTATAAATAGGGATGAAAACGGAAACTACATTAATAATAGTATGAAAACTAAAAAATGAATTACGAGAGTTCAAATCTA